>CAYTMB010000431.1:0-2676 GCA_964438465.1 uncultured Rhodovulum sp.
GCCTATAGGAACGTTCCAAGAATGTCAATCGCCCCAAGAACGCCAATTGTGGCGCCTCCTGCGCTGCGGCCGGCCGGACACGATCAGGCCCCCACGCATCGGGCGGCGGGCGATCCTGCGGGACATCGGCTCGATCATGGCGATCCGGAACAGGGCTCTGACACCAACGGCCCGGGCGCCCGACTCGCGCCGAAGCGTTCCCGAACCCTGAAAAAGTGGCAAGCCGGTTTCCAGCCACTTTCCAGCTGGATTCCAGCCAGAGAAAATTTCGCCTTTTCAGTCGCTTGCCGTGTCCCCGCCCAGGCCGGTGATTTTCGCGCCATTTCACCCCGAACCAGGGGTCGTCGGTCCGGGACGAAGGCCGTTGGCATGACGGTCTCGACGTCGCGGGCGCGGTGACGGTCGATGCGCTCGGGTGGACGCACATCTAACCTCCCGACCCCTTGGTGGGCGCCGCAGGCTCTGCTAGGGGACCGCGATGCTCGTGCTCGGTCTCGCCACGATGGGAACCTCGGCCGCCTGCCTGGCGCGGGACGGGACGATCGTGGCCGCGGTCGAGGAGGAGCGGCTGAGCCGGGTCAAGAACGACGGCGCCTTTCCGCTGCGCGCCATCGCGGAATGCCTGCGCCTCGGCGGCGCGACCATGGCCGAGGTGGATGCGGTCGCGGTCTACTGGCGGCCCTGGCGGGTCGGGACGCGGGTGCGCGGCGCGCTCGGCAAGGCGGTCGGCTCGCGCGCGGCGCTGGCGTCGATCGCGCGGCGCAGCCGGGTGTCGTTCCGGGGCGGCGTCGACGCCGCGCATCCCGAGGCCGGCGGCAGGTGGTCGGACCTGTTCCGGGTGCGCCGGATCCTCGCCGCCGCCTTCGGCGCCTGCCGGGCGGAGATCGCCTTCTACGACCACCACCTGACGCACCAGCTCTACGGCGAGGCGCTGCGCGACTGGCCGGCCTGCCTGTCGCTGAGCTACGATGGCGGCGGCGAGGCGGAGTCGACGGTGCTGACGCTGGTCGAGGGCGGGCGGCGGACCGATCTCAAGCGGATCGAATGGCCGAATTCGCTGGGGCATTTCTACAGCTATTTCACCGGCTACCTCGGGTTCCGCATGCTCGAGGGCGAGTACAAGATGATGGGGCTGGCGCCCTATGGCGCGCCGGTGCTGAAGGATGTCCTGCTGGGACAGGTGCTGCGGCTGGCGCCGGACGGCGGCTATCGCCTCGACACCCGGCTCGCCGACTACCACCGGGCGCTGGAGGGGAGCTTCGCGCCGGAGATGGCGGCGCTGGTCGGGCCGCCGCGCGCGCCGGATGCGACGCCGACCGAAGGGCATCTGGCGCTGGCGGCGAGCGTTCAGGCGGCGTTCGAAGCGGCGCAGCGGCATCTGCTGGCCTGGGCGAAGGCGCGGCATCCGGAGGTCGACAAGCTGGTGTTGTCGGGAGGATGCGCGCTGAACGTGACGGCGAACGGGCGCATCCTGCAGTCGGGGCTGTTTAGCGAGATCATCGCGCCGCCCGCCCCGCACGACGGCGGCTGTGCGGTCGGCGCGGCGCTGGCGCATCTCGCGGCGCGCGGGCTGCGGGCGCCGGGGAATGTCGCGAGCCCCTATCTCGGGGCGGGGTTCGACGACGCCGCGATCGCGGCGGCCTTCGCCGGGCTCGGGCTGCCGGCGCCGCGGCGGGTGGACGAGGATGCGCTGATCGCCGAGGTGGTCGAGACGCTGGTCGGCCGCGGCATCGTGGCCTGGCACCAGGGTCGGACCGAGTTCGGGCCGCGGGCGCTGGGGTCGCGCTCGATCCTCGCCGATCCGCGCGACGACGCGATCCGCGAGGACATCAACGCCAAGATCAAGAAGCGCGAGCTGTTCCGGCCGTTCGCGCCCTCGACCACCGAGGAGGCCTGCGGCGACTTCTTCGAGATCGCGCAGCCGAGCCCCTACATGAACATCCTCGCCGCGGTGCGGCCGGAGATGCGCGGCGTGATCCCGGCGGTGACGCATGTCGACGGCACCGCGCGGGTGCATACGGTCAGCCGCGAGGCCAATCCGCTGTACCACCGGCTGATCACCGAATTCGGGATACGGACCGGGGTGGCGGTGCTGCTCAACACCTCGTTCAACATCCAGGAGCCGATCGTGAACACGCCGGCCGAGGCGATCGCCACCTTCCTGCGCTCGGACATGGATCTGCTGGCGATCGGCGGCTTCGTCGCGGATCGCGCCTGGCGGGAAGCGGCCGGGGGGTGACGGCGGTGCGGAGGTCGCGCCCTTGCACGTTGCACGGATCGGCAAGGCATTGTAATCATTATTATTTATTTGTGGCAGCCGAGGTCGCGGCGCCAAGTTCCGGCACAGTCGCATGACCCGCACGGCCTATCTGAGCATCGACTTCGAGGACATCGCGCATGACTTCAAGCGCGAGCATGGCATCGCGGCGGACGGGCCGCTGCGCGAGGAGGCGCTGTGGCGGGCCTATGAGGCGATCGAGGGGTTCCTGAAGGCCGACCTCGGCGCGGCGCGGCTGACGTTCTTCACTACCGGGATCGTCGCGGCGAAATGCCCCGCCATCGTCGCGCGCATTGCCGCGGACGGGCACGAGATCGCCTCTCACTACCATTTTCACGATCCTGCGCGCGGCGATCCGGCGCCGGCGTTCGAAGCGAACCTGCGCCGGGCGATCGATG
>CAYTMB010000432.1:0-2671 GCA_964438465.1 uncultured Rhodovulum sp.
GGGCTGACGGTCGAGGACCGGTTCGACTTCGCCTGGATCGTCGATTTCCCGATGTACGAGCGCGACGAGGACACCGGCGCGCTCGACTTCAGCCACAACCCGTTCTCGATGCCGCAGGGCGGGCTGGCGGCGCTGGAGGGCGGGGATCCGCTGGACGTGCTGGGATATCAGTACGACATCGTCTGCAACGGGGTCGAGCTCTCGTCGGGGGCGGTGCGCAACCACAAGCCGGAGATCATGTACCGGGCCTTCGAGATCGTCGGGCGGGACCGGGCCTTCGTCGACGCGCATTTCGGCGGGATGCTGTCGGCGTTCCGCTACGGCGCGCCGCCGCATGCCGGGATCGCGCCCGGGGTGGACCGGATCGTGATGCTGCTGGCGGGGGCCGAGAACATCCGCGAGGTCATCATGTTCCCGATGAACCAGCGCGCCGAGGACGTGATGATGGGCGCGCCGGGCGAGCCGACCTCCGAGCAGCTGCGCGAGCTCGGGCTGCGGCTGGCGCCGAAGGCCTGACGATGGCCGGGGAGCCGCCGCTGTATTGCGCCTGCGTGCCGGTCCTGCTCGGCGTGCTGGCGCGGCTCGACGCGACGCTGGCGCGCGCGGCGCGCGAGCTGGGGCCGCGGCTGCCCGAGGCGCTGGAGACGCGGCCGGCGGCGGGCATGCTGCCGGTCGGAAAGCAGATCGCGACGGTGGTGCAGTTCTCGCTGCGCACGGCGTTCTCGCTGGCCGGGCGGCGGGCGCCCGAGCTGCGTGGGCCGCTCGATGACGGCGCCGGGCTGGCGGCGCGGATCGCCGAGGCGCGCGCGCTGCTCGAAGACCTGCCGCCCGAGGCCTTCCTCGGGGCCGAGACCCGGCTGGCGCGCAACCAGGCGGGGTTCGCCGATCTGGAGCTGCCGGGCCTGACCTTCCTTTTGGAGTTCGGGCTGCCGAACGTGTATTTCCACCACGCGATGGCGCATGTCGCGCTGAAGCAGGCGGGCCTTCGGCTCGGCAAGGCCGATTTCGACGGGCTGCATGTCTATCCGGACGGGTTTTCGTTCGGCTGAGCGCGGAGGGGGCTGCGGGGTGTTCGAGCGGCTGCGGCAGGGCGGTTTCGATCTCGCGGCGCGCAACCACGCCGAGGCCATCCTGTCGGTGGACTTCCCGCGCGAGACCGCCGAGCTGGTCGATGCGCTGGCGGAGTTCTCGATCTCGGCGGCGGAGATCATCGGCAGCGGCGGCGGCGAGGCGGCCTCGACCCGGCGGCTGCGGCGGCGGCTGCAGGCGGATGGCTGGGACAAGCACAACTTCGTGCTGGAGACCAAGATCGACGGCGTGACCCGCGAGGCGATCAGCCACGAGATCGATCACGTCCGGCGCGGCGAGGCCGGCGTGATCGCGCTGGAGATCGAGTGGAACAACAAGGATCCGTTCTTCGACCGGGATCTGGAGAACTTCCAGCGGCTGCACGCGCAGTCGGTGATCAGCGTCGGGGTGGTGGTGACGCGCGGCGCCTCGCTGCAGGCGGCGATGCTGGACCTCGTGACCGGGTTCGTGCGCGAGCAGGGCGTCGAGGGCTCGGCGAGCCTGGTCTCGTTCGGGATGAAGGAGCGCACCGTGCGCCAGCGCGAATATGTCGAGCGGGCGGTGGCGCGGGGCGAGGATTTCGCCGGGGCCTTCGCGCGGCAGTTCGTCGCCGACAAGTTCGGACAGGCGACGACGCATTGGTCGAAGCTGGAGGCGCGGGTGCTGCGCGGGGTCGGCAACCCCTGCCCGCTGCTGCTGATCGGCCTGCCGCTGGGGGTCGTGACGCGCTGATGGGCGGGTCCGGCCGGGGATCCCGGGACGACCGGCCGCGTCTCGGTTTACGATCAACGGCTTGCCTATGCGGGCGCCCGCGCCGGGGCGCCAGGGCGCGGTCATTGCAATCGCGGAGGGCGGGTTCTATCTAGGGCGAACCCCGAGGCGGCGCAGGACCCCTGCATGAACTGGATCTCCAACTACGTCCGGCCCAAGATCAACTCGCTGTTCTCGCGGCGCGAGATCCCGGAGAATCTCTGGGTCAAGTGCGACGAATGCGGCACCATGCTGTTCCACCGCGAACTCGACGCCTCGCTGCAGGTCTGCACCAACTGCGGCCACCACATGCCGATCAGCCCGCGCGAGCGGTTCGCGTCGCTGTTCGACGGCGGGATCTTCCTCGAGGTGCCGGTGCCGAAGCCGCTGACCGATCCGCTGGGGTTCCGCGACCAGAAGAAATACGTCGACCGCTTGCGCGAGGCGCGCAAGAAGGTCGGCGAGGAAGAGGCGATGCTGGTCGCCGAGGGCGAGATCGCCCGGCTGAAGGTGGTCTGCGCCGCGCAGGACTTCGCCTTCATGGCCGGCTCGATGGGCATGTATGTCGGCAACGCGATCATCGCCGCCGCCGAGCGGGCGATCAAGCTGAAGGCGCCGCTGGTGCTGTTCTCCGCCGCCGGCGGCGCGCGGATGCAGGAGGGGATCCTGTCGCTGATGCAGATGCCGCGGACCACGGTGGCGGTGCAGATGCTGAAGGAGGCCGGGCTGCCCTATGTCGTGGTGCTGACGCATCCGACCACCGGCGGGGTGACGGCCTCCTACGCGATGCTGGGCGACGTGCAGATCGCCGAGCCGAACGCGCTGATCTGCTTCGCCGGGCCGCGGGTGATCG
>CAYTMB010000433.1:0-2664 GCA_964438465.1 uncultured Rhodovulum sp.
GGTTGGCGGCCGGGCTGCCGGTGGTGTCGGAATGGCCGGTGACGCGGACCAGCGCTGGGTCCAGCGCGGCGAGGGTCGCCGCCGCCGCGCCGGCGCGCTCGGCGGCGCCGGCGGTCAGCCTGGCGCTGCCGCGCTCGAACAGCACCAGCGCGAGCGGCTGCGCGTCCGCCGCCGCGGCGGCCGTCACCGCGGCCGGGCGCGGCGCGGGCGGGCCGGATTTCGCGGCGTCGAGCCGCGCCGCGAAGCCGGGGTCCGCTGCGACCGCGTCGGCGGCCGAGGCCGCGACGAGCGTCGGCGCGATCATCTCCGGGCCGCCGGCCTGCGGCAGGGTCGTGGCGGCGGCGCGCAGGGTTTCGAGCTCGACGTCGCGGGCGGCGATCTCGGCCTTCAGCCGGTCGATCTCGGCGGCCTGGTCGGCGAGCCCGGCGAGCAGGCGCTCGATCTCGGCGGCGGGATCGGGCGGCGCGCCGGCGGTCGTGGGCGCCTCGGTCCCGGCTTCGGCCTCGCGCGCGGCGAAGGCCGCGGCGAGGGCGTCGCGCTCCGCCGAAGCCGCGTCGAGCGCGGCGCGCAGGCCGTCGCGCTCGGCCTCCGCGGCGGCGAGGCGAAGCTCGACCTCGCCGGGGACCGCCTCGGCTCCGGGCGTCGCGACCGTCTCCGCGGCGGGTCCGCTGCCGGGCGCCACCTGGGCGGCGGCCATCGGCGCGGGATCGCCGGCGCCGCTCCGGGCGGTCCGGTCCCCCGCGCCGCCGCGCAAAACGTCGATCCCGACATAGGCGCCGCCGGCGACCAGCGCGGCGAGCGCCGCGTATTTCCACTGCATCATGATCGTCCTGCCCGATCGGACCCGCCAGATGACGGGTTCATTATTTTGATTGAGCGCAGACTAGCGCCGACGGGTATTTGCGGGCAACTGTCCTGCTGCGAAACCGGCGGTTTGCCGTCGCCGCGGCGTCCGCCTGTTGCCCTTGAGCCACAGATCTGTGGCCCAAACACGCCGAGCGTGATTGACAGGCGCAAAAACGGTCGCGATACGAGGGGTTTGCCGGGCGAGATGACGATGGGTCTGGGCTATCCGACAGCGGTCGCGGGGATGCGGGTGGGCCTGTTCGGGGGCTCGTTCGATCCGCCGCACGCCGGGCATGTCCATGTCACGAAATGGGCGCTGAAGGCGTTCGGGCTCGACCGGGTCTGGTGGCTGGTCAGCCCGGGCAACCCGCTGAAGGCCGATGCGCCGGCCGATCTCGACCGGCGGCTGGCGGCGGCGCGGGCGCTCATGCGCCACCCGAAGGTCGCGGTGACCGACGTCGAGGCGCGGATGGGCACGCGCTACACCGCCGCGACGCTGGCGGGCCTGCGCGCGCGTTATCCCGGCGTGCGCTTCGTCTGGCTGATGGGGGCCGACAACCTCGCCGGGTTCCACCGCTGGGACCGCTGGGAGGAGATCATGGCCACGGTTCCGGTCGGGGTGCTGGCGCGGCCGGGCCAGCAGCTGGCCGCGGGGCTGTCGCCGACCGCCCGGCGCTTCGCGCGCTGGCGGCTGCCGGCGAGCCGGGCGCGGGCGCTGCCGTTCTGCGACCCGCCGGCCTGGGCGCTGGTGCCCGGGCGAATGCTCGACCTGTCGTCGAGCGAGCTGCGCGCGCTGGGGCTGTGGCGGCGCTAGAGCGGCATCCGACGGAGGGGATCGTCCGGCGATCAGGACATCGCGGCAAGTCGAGGCTCTGAAGCGGCCCCGCCGGATCGGGCTCCGCTCAGGCCGGCCCGCCGGGGCCGCGTCAGGCCTCGCCGGGCAGGCGGCGGTGGCGGGCGCTGGAGCCCTTTTCGATCGCGGCGGCGTGCAGCCGGTCGATGTTCATCTCGTGGCGCAGCTCCAGCAGGAACTGCAGCTCGGCCTGGAAGGCGTGGCCGTCGGCCGCCGCCACGTCGCAGGCCAGCGCATAGGCGGTCTCGCGCAGCGGATCGGGCAGCGCGGCCCTGACTAGGCCGAACAGCGCGTCGAGACCGTCCTCCTCGGTCAGCAGGTCGAACACGGTCTGGCTGATCGTGGGCAGCCGGTCGGGATCGTAGCCGCGGAACACCGGCAGGGTGTCGACCATGCGGCTGATCGACAGCAGCTCGTTCGTGGTCATGTTCTCGTCCGACGCCGAGACGCCGACCATGACCGCCACCAGAGCGTCCTGCGTCGAGAAGGAGGAGGGGGGCGGGCTGCTCGTCGCGGTCATGATGCGTCCTGTCTGTCGGCGCCCGGTATATGGCTCGGGCCGGAGCCGGGCAAGGGCGGGGGCGGACAATCGCCCGGGCGGCCGCTCCGGCCGCCGGCCCGGCGCCGGGCCGGCCGTTTCGCCCGCCCCCGGAGCCACCGCCCGGCCTCGGATTGACCGGGCGGCGCGCGGGCGGTACCTGAGGGCGCAGCGCGGCGGGCCGCGGGAGATCTGGACCATGAACGACGTCGCGCGCTTCGGACTCGAGGCCAAGGCCTGGCCCTTCGAGGAGGCGCGGCGGCTGGTCGCGCGCTACGCCGACGCCCCGCCGGAAAAGGGCTACGTCCTGTTCGAGACCGGCTACGGCCCGTCCGGCCTGCCGCATATCGGCACCTTCGGCGAGGTGGCGCGCACCACGATGATCCGCCGCGCCTTCGAGGCGATCTCGGACATCCCGACCCGGCTG
>CAYTMB010000434.1:0-2659 GCA_964438465.1 uncultured Rhodovulum sp.
TCCCAGTCGATGTCGTCGTTGCTGTCCCAGCCGTCCCAGTCGTCGTCGTCGAAGACCTCGTCGAGGATCACGGCGGCGCCGAGGATGATGCCGCCCGCCACCAGCGCGTCGTCCCAGTCGTCGTCATCGTCATAGACATAACCGCCATATCCGTAGTGATAGACGGGCGGCCCCGCGACCGGCGTCGTATAGACGACCGTGCTGTCGTAGGTCGGCACGTAGACGACGCCCGGCGTCGCGGGGGAGATGACGATCTTGTCGTTCACCTCCTCCACCGTCTGCGCCTCGTTGTCGACGAGATAGCCGTTCTCCTGCGCCCTGGTCCGCAGCCGCTGGATCGCGGCGAGCACCTCGTCGGTCTGGGCGACCACCGCCTCGCCGGCCTGCTCGGTCCAGTCGAGGTTGTCGCTCATGCGGGTCACGACATCGGGGAACCCGGCGGCGAGTTCGCGGACGCTGGCGTCCCAGGGCTGGTCGGCCGCGCCCGCCGCGCGCTCGCTGTCGGGGAGCTCCGCCGCTCCCTCCACGAAGCGCCCCGCCTTCACCACGTCGAGCGGGAAGGTGACGGCCACGAGAACCGGCGTCAGCACCGGATCGGGGAACAGCGCCACCGGGCCGAACAACGTGTCGAGATCCGCCGGCGTCAGCGGGCCCTCGGCGGCGACCACGGCCGCGAGCGAGGACGCGGCCTCGGCGGCCTCCTCCGGCGTCAGGATCCGGCCGGTGGCGTCGACGCAGGGGATGCTGATCGACATGCCGACGGCCAGGTGCTCCGGATCGCCCCCCAGCGCGTCCCAGTTCGCGTCGGCGAGGATGCCGTAGAGCATCGCATCGCCGTAAGCCCGCTGCGAGATCGTGCTGAGCGCGTCCCCGCCCGAGACGACATAAGTCCCGCCGCAGGCGATGGACCCGTCCCCGACGAGCATCTGCGCCGCGGCGGGCGCGGCGGCGGCGCCGGCCGCGAGGGCGACGGCGAGGCTTCGAACGAACAGGCGCCGGCGCGAGGCCGCGGCTGTGCCGGGGGGCGAGTTCTGAAAAGACATCCGATTTCAGCCTCCTGCGCGCGCCCTTCAAGACCGGGTCGCCAGATCGCAATCTACGAAGCGCCGCGCCGCCGCACAAGTTTCCCGATCGGGCGTCCGCCGCGCGGCGCCTCGCATGGCGCCGCAGGTCGCGACCGGCGCGTCGTCCTGCAAATCACGCTGACATCGCGATAATTCCCCATCGAGCCGCGGGAAGCTCCGGAAGCCGGTCCGGGGTCGGACCGCGCGCCGATCCGCACATCGTCGTGTCCTCGTCAATCGAGCAGCGGCTGGGCGAACTGGCGCCGGTACTGGCCCGGGCTGACGCCGGCGATGCGCTGGAACAGGCGGCGGAAGGCGGACGGATCCTCGTAGCCGACGCGCCAGGCGATCTCCTCGATCGGCTCGTCCGTCCGCTCGAGCCGGCGCTTGGCCTGCTCGACGCGCAGGCGCTGCACATAGTCGAGCGGGGCGTGGCCGGTGGCGGCCCGGAACCGCCGGGAGAAGCCGCGCTCGGACAGGCCGGAGCGGCGGATCATCTCGCGGACCGGCGTCGCCACGGCGGCGTTGGCGTCGAGCCAGTGCTGGGCGGCCGCCGCCAGCGCGTCGCCATGCGCGCGCGGCGGGTCGAAGACGATGAAGGGCGCCAGCCCGTCGACATGGCGCTGCAGCGCGAAGAACTTCGACACGGCCTGCGCCGCCGCCGGCCCGGCCTCGCGGCCGATCAGGTAGAGGACGAGGTCGTGCCAGCTCGTCGAGGCGCCGGAGCTGATCAGCTCGCGCCGGGCGCCCGCGACCACCAGCGCGCGCTCGGGATGCGCCCGCACCGCCGGATACTGGGCGGCGAACAGCCGCGCATAGGGCCAGTGCACCGTCGCCTCGACCCCGTCGAACAGCCCGGTCTCGGCGATCAGGAACAGCCCGGAGCAGGCCGAGCAGATCGTCGCGCCGGCCGCGTGCCGCGCCGCGATCCAGCCGGCGATCCGCGGATAGCGCCCCTTGGTCCAGCCGCTGTCGCGCACGAAGAGCGAGGGGACGATCACGATGTCGCTCGGGCGCCCCGCCGCCGCGCCGTGCAGCGGCAGGGTGACGCCGCTGGCGAGCCGCACGGGTTCGGCGGTCTCGCCGAGGATCTCGACCTCGAACGGCGGATGCTCGGGCACGCCCTCGCGCCCGGCGAGCAGCGCGAGGCTGTTCAGGACGTCGAAGATCCCGCTGAGCGTGCCGACGCCGGCGTCGGGGATCGCGACGACGCCCACCCGGACCCGATTCAGCCCCGGCCTGACCAAGCTTTCCGGCCCTCCCGACCGATCCGGACCGTTCCGGGCCAGTCTCGCACTCGCTCGCGGCGCCGGCAATCGCGATGCTACGCGCGCCTTCTGGAAAAGGAACCCGACCATGGCGCTGGACAGACAGACACTCGACCAGACCGCGCTCGACGCTCTCGTCGGCAAGGCGGTCTCCGAACTCGCCGCCGGCTACAGCGGCGTGATGATCGATATCGGCAACCGGCTCGGCCTCTTCCGGGCGATGGCGGGCGCCGGCCCGATGACGAGCGACGAGGTCGCGCGCGCCGCCGGCTGCGCCGAGCGCTATGTGCGCGAATGGCTGAACGGCCAGGCCGCCGGCGGCTACGT
>CAYTMB010000435.1:0-2651 GCA_964438465.1 uncultured Rhodovulum sp.
GCCGGGCCATGTGATGAGCACCGCCGACATCGCGGCGCTGTCGCGGCGGATCATCAGCGAGTTCCCCGAGTTCTACACGTATTTCGCCGAGACCGAGTTCACCTGGAATAACATCACCCAGGGCAACCGCAACCCGCTGCTGACGGCAGGGATCGGCGCCGACGGGCTGAAGACCGGCCACACCAATGAGGCGGGCTACGGGCTGGCCGGATCGGCGGTGCAGGACGGGCAGCGGATCATTTTCGTGGCCAGCGGCTTCGACAGCGTCAGCGAGCGGCGCGCCGGCACCGAGGCGATGGTGAACTGGGCCTTCGGCGCCTTCGACAAGGTGAAGTTCTTCGACGCCGGAGCGGTGGCGGCCGAGGCGGACGTCTGGCTCGGCGAGGTGCCGACGGTGCCGCTGGTCGCGCCCGGTCTCGCGCAGATGCTGGTGCTGCGCGAGGACCGCGGCGGGCTGACGGCGCGTGTCGTCTACGATGCGCCCATAGAGGCGCCGATCGCGGCGGGGCAGGTGCTCGGGGCGCTGGTGGTCGAGGTGCCGGGCCAGGACGCGGCGCGCTTCGAGCTGGTCGCCGGGCGCGACGTGGCCCGCGGCGGGCTGGCGACCCGGATCGGCGCGGCGGCGCGGCTGACCCGCGACCGGGCGGTCGGGTTCCTGCCCGGCCGCGACTAGGCCGCGATGGCGGAGGGGATCGCGGCGGCCCGCTTCATCACCTTCGAGGGCATCGACGGAGCGGGCAAGACCACTCAGCTCCGCCTGCTGGCCGCGCGGCTGCGGTCGGAGGGCGCCGCGGTGGTCGAGACCCGGGAGCCCGGGGGCGCCCCGGGGGCCGAGGCGATCCGGTCGCTGCTGGTCGAGGGCGAGCCCGGCCGCTGGTCGCCCGAGGCCGAGACGCTGCTGTTCACCGCCGCCCGCCGCGACCACCTCGAGCGCACCATCCGCCCCGCGCTCGCCCGGGGCGACACCGTGCTCTGCGACCGTTTCGCCGATTCGACCCGGGTCTACCAGGGCGCGGTGCGCGCCGACCTGCGCGCGATGGTCGATGCGCTGCACGCCCTAGCCATCGGCATCGAGCCCGACCTGACCGTAGTCCTCGACCTCGACCCCGGGCTGGCGCTGGGCCGCGGCCTTGCCCGCGGCGGGCGCGAGGACCGTTTCGAGCGCTTCGGCGCCGGATTCCAGGCGCGCCTGCGCGAGGGTTTCCTCGCGCTGGCCGCCGAGTTCCCCGACCGCTGCCGCGTCGTCCCGGCCGCTGGCGGCGCCGAGGAGGTCGCGGCGCGCGTCGCCGCCGCGACGGGCGGGCCATGAAGCGGCCGGCCGCCTGCGCGGCCGGCGGGGGCGGCGCGCCGACCGCCCGCGTACGGCGGCGTTCCGCCCACGCCGCGGCCCAGTCGTTCGCGGTTGTGACGAGAAAGGAAGATCTGCTGGGGAGGCGCCTGATGAAGCGGCTGCTTCATCAGGGCGCCGCTCCCATGGTGGGGATGCGATTCGGGCCGGCGTCAAGGCCAGGCCGCGCAAGCGCGGTCGCTGCGCGAGCCTTGACGCCGGCCCGAATCGCGCAACAGGGAAGGAAGTGGGGCGGGTGAGGGAGGGGGAAATTCCGGAGCCGGATCGGCGGGCGGGGGCGCCGCATCCGCGGGAGACACCGGCGCTGTTCGGGCAGGCTGCGGCGGAGGCACGGTTCCTGGCGGCTCTGGCCGCGGGGCGCCCGCACCACGCCTGGCTGATCACCGGGCCCCCGGGCATCGGCAAGGCGACGCTGGCCTGGCGCATCGCGCGGCACCTGATCACCGACGGCCGCGGCGACACGCTCGACATGGATACCACGGACCCGGTGTTCCGGCAGGCGGCGGCGCTGGCTGCGCCGGGGATCTACCTCTGCCGCCGGCCCTGGGACGAGAAGACCGAGCGGCTGCGCACGGCGATCACCGTCGACGAGATGCGCGCGCTGAAGGGCTTCTTCCAGCTCTCGGCGGCCGAGGGCGGCTGGCGGGTGGCGATCGTCGACGCCGCCGACGAGATGACCCCGCAGGCCGCCAACGCGCTCCTGAAGATCCTCGAGGAGCCCCCCGAGCGGGCGGCGCTGCTGCTCGTGTGCCACCAGCCGGCCGGCCTCCTGCCCACCATCCGCTCGCGCTGCCGCGAGCTGGTCTGCCGGCCGCTGGGCGCCGCCGACCTCGGCCGCGCGCTGGCCGCGGCGGGGGCGGCGTCGGCGCCGCAGGACGCGCCGATGCTGGCGGCGCTGGCGGGCGGCTCGGTCGGGGCCGCGCTGGAACTCGGCGAGGGCGACGGCCTCGCGCTCTACCGCGAGATCCTCGACCTGCTCGGTCCCGCGCCGCCGATTGACCGGGCGCGGCTGCTGCGGCTGGCGGACGGCTGTGCGGGGCGCGACGGGGCCGCGCGGGCGGCGCTCGCGCTCGATCTCCTGCGCACGGCGCTGGCGCGGCTGGCGCTTGCGGCGGCCGGGGCCGAGCCGGAGCCGGCGTCCGAGGCCGAGGCGGCGCTGATGGGCCGGCTCGCCGCGCGGCCGGCGCAGGCGCGGGTCTGGGCCGAGACGGTGCCCGAGGTGATCGGCCGGGCGGAACGGGCGCGCGGGCTCAACCTTGACCCCGGTCAGGTGATCCTCGATACGTTCCTGCGGATCGACGCG
>CAYTMB010000436.1:0-2649 GCA_964438465.1 uncultured Rhodovulum sp.
CGAGCCCCGGATGCCCCGCGTCGTAATGCTCTTCCTGCCCGGTCGCGGGCGGCTTCAGCTTCTCGACTGCGGCGGCTGTGAGAGCACGTTTCGACATGTCCGAATATCCCCGAGGTACCAGCTAGGTACCATTTAACCCCGTCTTGGCCTGTCTGCAAGTGTCGGCTTCTGTGGTGACGAAAACGGCTATCACAAGGAAAACTATGGGGAAACTCAGCCTATCGGCGATGGCATGTCAGGGTGTGTCGGGCTATGACACGGCTCTGAAAATCCGCGTGTCGGTGGTTCAAATCCGCCCCCGGGCACCATAAAATCAAAGGCTTATCAGCCGGCCAGCGCCATCCACTGGTCCTCGGTCAGGACCGTCACCCCGAGCTCGCGGGCGGCCTTCTCCTTGGAGCCCGCACCCGGTCCCGCCACAACGTAGTCGGTGCGCGCCGAGACCGAGCCCGCAACCTTGGCGCCCAGCGCCTCGGCCCGGGCCTTGGCCTCTGCGCGGGTCATCTGCTCGAGGGTGCCGGTGAATACCACGGTCTTGCCGGCGATCGGCGAGCCGGCGGTGCGCGGCGCCTCGACGTCGAGGATCTCCAGCGCCTCGGCCAGCCGGTCGATGGCGGCGCGGTTGGCCGGCTCGTGGAAGAAATCGACCAGCGAGGCGGCGAGGATCGGCCCGACCCCGTCGATGACATTGAGCTCCTGCCACTCCGGGCCGTCATGGCCGCGCGCCGCCCCCATCGCTTCCGCAAAGCGTCGCCAGCTGCCGTAGTGCCGGGCGAGCAGCCGCGCTGCGGTCTCGCCGGCGTGGCGGATGCCGAGCCCGAAGATCAGCCGGTCGAGCGGGATCCGTCGCCGCTCGGCGATCGCCCGGAACAGGTTGGCCGCCGACCGCTCTCCCCAGCCGTCGCGGCTCCCGAGCGCCGCGCCGTGGCGGGCCTCGAGCGCGAAAATGTCGGCCGGCTCGCGGATCCAGCCGTCGTTGAAGAACGCTTCGACCTGCTTCGAGCCCAGACCCTCGATGTCGAAGGCGCCGCGCGAGACGAAGTGCTTCAGCTTCTCCACTTGCTGTGCGGGGCAGATCAGGGCGCCGGTGCAGCGGTGCACCGCCTCGCCCTCCTCGCGGATCGCGTCCGACCCGCAGACCGGGCACGTCGAGGGGAAGGCGTAGGGCCGGCTTCCCGCCGGCCGCCGGGCGAGATCGACGTCCTCGACCTTCGGAATGACGTCGCCGGCGCGGTAGATCGTCACCCAGTCGCCCTCGCGGATGTCGCGGCCGTCGCGGATCGGCTGCCCGCGCGAGTCGCGCCCGGCGATGTAGTCGGCGTTGTGCAGGGTGGCGTTCCGGACGACGACGCCGCCGACCGTCACCGGCGTCAGCCGCGCTACCGGCGACAGCGCGCCGGTGCGCCCGACCTGGATCTCGATCGCCTCGAGCCGGGTCGAGGCGCGTTCGGCGGAGAACTTGTGCGCCAGGGCCCAGCGCGGGGTGGCGGAGCGGAACCCAAGCCGCGCCTGCAGGTCGAGCCGGTCGACCTTGTAGACGACGCCGTCGATGTCGTAGCCGAGCGTTGCGCGCTGCGCCTCGATGGCGCGGTACTGCGCCAGCATCGACTCGAGCGTGTCGCAGCGGACCATCAGCGGGTTGGTGGCGAAGCCGAGCGCCGCCAGCCTGGCGATGGCCTCGGTCTGGGTGGCGGCCAGCGGCGTGGTGAGATCGCCCCACGCGTAGGCGAAGAAGCGCAGCGGCCGGGCGGCAGTGATCGTGGGGTCGAGCTGGCGCAGCGACCCCGCCGCCGCGTTCCGCGGGTTGGCAAACGTCCGGCCGCCCGCCGCCGCCTGCCGCGCGTTCAGGGCGGCGAAGTCGGCGTGGTCCATGTAGGCCTCCCCGCGGACCTCGAGGATCTCCGGGGCGCCGCCCGCCAGCGACTTCGGAATGTCCTCGATGGTGCGGGCGTTGGCGGTGACGTTCTCGCCGGTCCGGCCGTCGCCGCGGGTGGCGGCCTGCACCAGCCGGCCCGCCTCGTAGCGCAGCGACAGCGACAGCCCGTCGATCTTCGGCTCGGCGGTGAAGGCCAGGGTTTCATCCGCCGGCAGGCCGAGGAAACGGCGGATGCGCTCGACGAACTCGCCAACCTCGGCCGGGTCGAAGGCGTTCTCGATGCTGTAGAGCGGCAGGGCGTGGCGGATCTTGGCGAAGCCCTCGGCGGGGGCGGCGCCGACCTGGTCCGACGGGCTGTCGGCGCGCCGGAGCTCGGGGTACCGCGCTTCGATGGCGGCGTTGCGGCGCTTCAGGGCGTCGTATTCGGCGTCGGAGATCGTCGGCGCGTCGGCCTGGTGGTAGGCGAGGTTGGCGGCGCCGATCGCCTCGGCGAGGCGGACGAGCTCGTCCGCCGCGTCCTGCGGCGAAAGCTCGTCGACCGGGCCGGTGTCCTGCATCGAAGTTCTCCGCAGCCAACGCGCGAGCGGGCGGGTCGCCGCCGGCATCAGTCCTCCTCGACGAAGACCTCGTCGCGCTTCTTGCGGACCGACGGCAGCATCGAGACGACGATGGCGATGACCGCGAGCGCCAGCAGCGTAGCCGAGATCGGTCGTTCGATGAAGATCATCGGGTCGCCGCGCGACAGGATCATCGCCCGGCGCAGGTGCTCCTCG
>CAYTMB010000437.1:0-2647 GCA_964438465.1 uncultured Rhodovulum sp.
TGAACTCGCCGATGACGATGGCGAAGGTGAGGAACGCCCCCGACAGCACCGCCACCAGCACGTTGGGCAGGATCAGCCGCGTCATGATGGTGAACCAGCCGGCGCCGAGGCTCTGCGCCGCCTCGGTCAGCGTGCGCACGTCGATGGTGCGCAGGCCGGTGTCGACGGCGCGGTACATGTAGGGCAGCGCCAGCGTGGTGTAGCCGAACAGCAGCAGCAGGTTGGTGCCGGCCGTGCTGCCGGTCAGCGGCAGGAAGGACGAGGTGTTGTAGAGCCGGATATAGCCGAACACGATCACGATCGCCGGGATCACCAGCGGCAGCAGCGTGATGAACTCGACGACGGGCCGCAGCCGCGGCAGGTAGAGCCGCACCCAGTAGGCCGTCGGAACCACCAAAAGCACGCCGAGAACGATGGTCATCAGCGCCATCACCGTCGAATAGGCGAAGGTCGCCTGGAACTGCGGATCGGCCAGCACCACCCGGTAGGCGTCGAGCGAGTACACCCCGCGCCGCATCCGGAGCGAGAACTCGGTCATGCCCGCGAGCGGCAGCACGAAATAGCCGAGCCCGAACAGCAGCACGACCCAGGCGAAGATGCGGTTCATCGCAGCCACCTCTCGGACCGGGTGCGCAGCCAGATCGACAGGCCGTTGGCGACCCCGGCGATGACGACCATGCCCAGCGCCAGCGCATATCCGAGCCCGGGGCTGCCGAGCACGTCGCCGCGGATCTGCGCGAACAGGAGGATCGGCGCGATGTTGAGCGAGGATCCCGTCAGCGCGATGGCGGTCGCCACCGCTCCGAAGGCGTTGGCGAACAAGAGCGCGAAACAGCCGAGCAGCGAGGGGAACAGGATGGGCAGGGCGACCATGCGCGCGTATTGCAGCCCGCTCGCCCCCAGCGTCTCGGACGCCTCGCGCCACTCGCGCTTCAGCCCGTCGAGGGCCGGGGCGATGATCAGGATCATCAGCGGGATCTGGAAGAACAGATAGGTGACGATCAGGCCCGTCGTGCTCAGCAGGTTGAACCCCAGCGCCCGCAGGTTGATCCCGAACTCGGTGCGCAGCCACAGCGTCACCAGCCCCGCCGGCCCCAGCGTGGCGATGAAGGCGAAGGCCAGCGCCACGCCCGCGAAATTCGAGGCCACGCCGGAAAAGGTCATCAGCGGCGAGCGGATCAGCTTCGGCAACCCGCCGTGGATCACCGCCGCCGCCATGCCGAGGCCGACGAGGCTGCCCAGCAGCGCCGACCAGAAGCTGATCCGGATCGAAACCCAGTAGGCGTTGCGGATCGATGGCGTGTTCAGCCCGGCGATGTTCGCGAGCGTGAAGCCGCCGTCCGGGCCCCGGAAGGCGCCGACCACGATGTAGAGCGTGGGCAGGATCAGGAACAGCCCCGTGAACAGCAGGAACGGCGCCACGCCGATCCAGCGCAGCGGCGAGTTTTCGCGGGAGGGGATGCGTGCGCTCACGGGGGGGGTATGGGACCCGGGCGCCCGAGGCGCCCGGGCTCCCCGTCGATCAGTCGACGACGTTGGCGCCGACCACGGCGTCCCAGCCGCCGACGACCACCTCACGGTTGGCGTTCTGCTGCTCGACGCTCGGGAAGATCGCGGCCTCGTAGGCTGCGGCGGGCGGCAGCGCGTCCAGCAGTTCCTGCGGAACCACGCCGCGCGCGACCATGTCGTTGAAGCGGATCGGGTGGCAGTAGCCGGCGAGCCAGCCGAGCTGCCCCTCGTCCGAATAGAGATACTCCATCCACAGCTTCGCGGCGGTGGGCTGCGGCGCATGGGCGCTGATCGCCTGCACATAGATGCCGGCGAGCACGGCGTCCGAGGGGACGACCACCTCGGCCGGCGGATTGCCCTGCAGCCCGTCGCGCCAGGCCAGCGCGTTGTAGTCCCAGGTGATCAGGATCGGCGTGGTGCCCTGCGCCAGCGTCCCGGCGCGGCCGGTGACGGGCACGAAGTTGCCGGCCTCGTTCAGCTCCTTGAAGAACTGCAGCCCCGCCTCGCCGGCCTCGGCGCCCGGCTCGGCCCCGCGCGCCATGCCCGCCGCCATCACCGCGAGGATCGCCTGCGCCGAGGTGCGCGGGTCGCCGGTCAGCGAGACCTGCCCGGCGTATTCCGGCTTGAGCAGATCGGCGAAGGAGGTCGGCACCGGATCCACCAGGTCGGTGTTCACCAGGAAGGCCATCACGCCGTAGTAGTCGCTGTACCAGTGGCCGTCGGCGTCCTTGGCGTCTTCGGGGATCGTGTCCCAGGTCGCGACCTTGTAGGGCTGCAGCAGACCTTCGGCCGCCGCCGCCGGGCCGAAGGCGAGGCCGACATCGACCACGTCGGGCGCCTGCGGACCCTTGTTGTCCTTGTTCGAGCGGATCGCCTCCAGCTCGTCCGCCGAGCCCGCGTCCGGGTTCAGCTCGTTGACGTTGATGTCGGGGTATTTCGCCTTGAAGGCCGCGATGACGTCGCCGTAACCGCACCAGCTGTGCGGCAGCGCGATCGTCGTCAGCATGCCTTCGGCGTTCGCGCCGGCGACGAGCTCGTCCATCGTCTGCGCGCCCGCCGGGGCCGAGACGAAGGCCAGCGCCAGCGCGGCAAGGCCCGCCAGACAGCTCGTCGATTTCAGATGCAGCATCGTGCTCCC
>CAYTMB010000438.1:0-2637 GCA_964438465.1 uncultured Rhodovulum sp.
ACTGGACCGGCAACCGCATCACCTGCCGCGACTGGTTCCAGCTCTGCCTCAAGGAGGGGCTGACGGTCTTTCGCGACCAGCAGTTCAGCGCCGACATGCGCTCGGCCGGCGTCAAGCGCATCGAGGACGTGATGCGGTTGCGCGGCCAGCAGTTCCGCGAGGACGCCAGCCCCCTCGCCCACCCGGTCCGGCCCGAGGAATACGTCGAGATCAACAACTTCTACACCGCGACCGTCTACGAGAAGGGCGCCGAGCTCGTCGGCATGCTGCGCCGGCTCGTCGGGCCGGAAACCTACGCCGCCGCGCTCGACCGCTATTTCGAGCGCCACGACGGCGAGGCGGTCACCATCGAGGACTGGCTCGCCGTCTTCGAGGACGTCTCCGGGCGCGACCTGTCTCAATTCCTGCTGTGGTACCGCCAGGCCGGCACGCCGCGGCTGCGCGTCGAGGAGGACTGGCGGGACGGCCGCTACACGCTGCGCCTCTCGCAGCGCACGCCGCCGACGCCGGGCCAGCCGGACAAGCAGCCGCTGGTGATCCCGGTCGCCTACGGGCTGCTGGCGGGCGACGGCCGCACGCTGGCCGAAGGCGTGATCGAGCTGACCGAAACCTCTGCCGAGACCGTCTGGGACCTGCCCGAACGGCCGGCGGCCTCGCTGCTGCGCGGGTTCTCCGCGCCGGTCATCCTCGAACAGGCCGCCGACGCGGCGGGACGGGCGGTCCTGCTCGCCCATGATACGGACCCGTTCAACCGCTGGGAAGCGGGCCGCAGCTTCGCGGCGGCCCTGCTCAGCCGGATGGCCGAAGCCGCCGACGCGGCGCCGGATCCCGAGTTCCTGACGGCGATGGCGGCGGTGGCCGACGATCCGGCGCTCGACCCCGCGTTCAAGGCGCTGGCGCTCGGCCTGCCAGGCGAGGACGAGACCATCGCCCATATCGCCCAGGCCGGTCTCACGCCGGATCCGCTGGCGGTTCACCGGGCCCGCCGGGCGCTGGAGCGCGCGCTCGGGACCGCGCTCGGCGGCCGGCTCGAGGCTATCTACGCCGCCAACGCCACGCCCGGCCCCTATTCCCCGGACGCCGCGGCCGCGGGGGCGCGGGCGCTGCGGGCGCGGGCGCTGGCGCTGATCTGCGCGCGCGACGGCGACGCCGGTCCCGCGGCGCGGCAGTTCGAGGCGGCCGACAACATGACCGAGACCGTCTCGGCGCTGTCGCTGCTGGTCCTGCACGGCGCCGGCGCGGACCAGCTCGCGGCGTTCCACGCCCGCTGGCGCGCCGACCGGCTGGTGACCGACAAGTGGTTCGCCGTCCAGGCCAGCCTCGCGCCGCCGGAGATCGCGGTCGAGACCGTCGCGGCGCTGGCCCGCCATCCCGATTTCGACTGGCGCAACCCGAACCGCTTCCGCGCGTTGGTCGGGGGTTTCGCCTCGGGCAATCCTGCGGGCTTTCATCGCGCCGACGGCGCCGGCTACGACTTCGTCGCGGACTGGCTGATCCGGCTCGATCGGCTCAACCCGCAGACGACGGCGCGGCTGACCGGCGCGTTCGGCGGCTGGCGGCTGTTCGACGCCGGGCGGCAGGCGCGGATGCGGGCCGCGCTGGAGCGGATCGGCGCGCAGGCGGGGCTGTCGCGCGACACGGCGGAGATCGTCGCCCGGTCGTTGCGGGCGGAAGGGTGAGGGGGCGTGGTCATGCGGCGGTCAACTGCGCGCGGTAGGGGCTGATCCGATGAAGGAGATGGTCGACCAACTCATCGAGGACCGCGCGCCCTGGCTGCGCAGGATGGACACGCAGTCCAAGGCGGCGCGCGTCGTGCTCTACCGGGTGCTGCAGTACCACAAGACCGTGCGCATCGCCGAGACGCTGAAGCCGATGCCGGGGCCCGACATCCTCCGCTCGCTCGCCGACATGATCGCGCATCATGTCGAGGTGGCGGGGCTGGAGAACCTGCCGGCGGGCGGGCCCTGCATCGTGGTCGCGAACCACCCGACCGGCATCGCCGACGGCATCGTGCTCTACGGCGCGCTGTCGCAGGCGCGGCCCGACCTGTTCATCTTCGCCAACGCCGACGCGCTGCGCATCCTGCCGCAGCTCGGGCAGCTGATCGCGCCGGTGGAATGGCGGCCGGAGAAACGCACGCACCGGCAGAACCGCGAGACGCTGGCCTATGCGCAGGCCGCGTTCCAGGACGGGCGGATGGCGGTGATCTTCCCGTCGGGGCGCCTCGCCAAGCGCCGCTGGTGGTCGCTGCACGAGCGGCCCTGGATGGCCTCGGCGGCGATGCTGGCGCGCAAATATGCGCTGCCGGTGATCCCGCTGCACATCACCGCGCGCAATTCGGCGCTGTTCTACCTGTTCGACCGCATCCATCCGACCCTGCGCGACATCACGCTGTTCCACGAGGTGCTGAACAAGCGCCACCAGCCGTACCGGGTCACCATCGGCGCGCCGATCGACCCGGCGACGCTGCCTTCGGGCACGATCGAGGCGACGGAGGTGCTGCGGGCGCGCACGCTGGAGCTGGGCGGCGAGAAGCCGCAGACCGTGCTGACCGCCCCGCGCTACTCCAAGTCCGGAGGCCGCCTGCGCCCGGCCCGGACGCTGGTCTGAGACGGCCTCGCCGGGGGCTCCGCTCGA
>CAYTMB010000439.1:0-2613 GCA_964438465.1 uncultured Rhodovulum sp.
GCCGTCCGGCTGGATGTCGCGCTATTGCAGGTCGGGCGCGATCAGGAACAGCGCGCGGAGCGCGAGGCCGGGCTCGAGCCCGGGCAGGGCTTCGAGCACCAGTTCCTGCATCCGGCCGGAGATGTAGAGCTCGCTCAGCGCCCGGTCCACCTCGAGCCGGAAGTCGGTGTCGCCGCGCGGCAGGCCGAGCGCCTGTTTCTCGACGGTCAGCGTCTCGTTGGACAGCGTCAGCGCGCCGCGGTCGCCGCTGGTCAGGATCAGCCCGATCAGGATCGACTGGTCGCCGAAATAGGCGGCGATGTCGCCGGCCTCCAGCGCCGCGCGTCCGGCCTTGTGGTCGTCGAACAGCACGACCTCGGCGTCGACGTTCTCGTCGGCGAGGCTCTTGCGCAGCGCGTCTTCGGTGGTGGTGCCGGCATGCACGCCGATGCGCTTGCCCGCGAGCGTGACCATGCCGGAGCCGGGGCCCTCGCCGGGCAGCAGCGCCGCGGCGCCGTCGACATAGGTCGGGATCGAGAAGTCGATGGTCTCGCGGCGGGTCAGGGTGACGGCGACGGCGCCGCACAGCAGGTCGATCCTGCCGCCGGTGATCGCGTCGAACTGGTCCTCGGCGGTGACGGGCACGAATTTCGTCGCGAGCGCGGCGAGGCCGAGGCCGGATTGCAGCGCCGCGGCGACTTCCTTGCAGACCTCGACGGTGTAGCCCGAGGGCAGGCCGCCCTGGTCGGCGTAGGACAGCGGCAGCGCGTCGAGGCGGTAGCCGAGCCGGATCTCGCCGGTCTCGCGCAGGCGGTCCAGGGTCTGGGCGCCGGCCGGCGCCGCGAGGGCGAGGGCGGCGAGGGCGAGCAGGGCGGAGGTGCGCATGAGATCTCCTTTGCGGACAGGCCGCGATGCCTAGCCGATTCCGCCGCCGGGCGCCACGGCCCGTCGCGGTCAGCCGTCGGCGCGGATGCGCGCGTTCGTCGGGTCGTAGGGGCAGTCCTCGGTCACGGTCGCGGGCCAGAGCCGGCCCTGCATCCGCACTTCGAGGCGGGTTCCGGGCGCGGCGAGGTCGGGGCGGACGTAGCCCATGCCGATCGAGCGGCCGAAGGCGACCGACCAGCCGCCCGAGGTCAGCCGGCCGATCTTGGCGCCGTCGAAGCGCAGCGCCTCGCGGCCCCAGGGATCGGCGTCGTCGGGGCCGTCGACCAGCAGCGTGACGCAGCGCGCGCGCAGGCCGGTGGCCTCCATCGCCGCCTTGCCGTGGAAGTCCTTGCCGATGTCGACGAAGCGGTCGAGCCCGGCCTCGAGCGGGGTGGCGTCGCGGCCAAGCTCGGTCCCGAAGGCGCGGTAGCTCTTTTCCTGGCGCAGCCAGTTCTGCGCGCGGGCGCCGACGAGCTTCAGCCCCAGCGGCTCGCCCGCCGCCATCAGGCGGTCGTAGAGGTAGTTCTGCATCTCGATCGGGTGGTGCAGCTCCCAGCCGAGCTCGCCGGTGTAGGCGACGCGGATCGCGGTGACGGGCGCCATCATCAGCTCGATCCCGCGCACGCCGAGCCAGGGAAACCGCTTGTTGCCGAGGGCCGTCGCGGGGTCGGGGTCGCGGATCAGCTGCGCCAGCAGGTCGCGCGACGACGGCCCGGCCAGCGCGAAGACGCCGAACTGGGTGGTGACGTCGGCGAGATACATCGGGCCGAAGTCGCCGAGGCGGTCCTCGACGGCCTTGGCCAGGCAATCGCCGTCGTAGGCGGCCCAGGCCCCGGCCGAGACCAGGTAATAGGTGTCCTCGGCCATGCGGGCGATGGTGTATTCGGTGCGCACGGTGCCGGCCCCGGTCAGCGCGTAGGTCAGCGACACCCGGCCCGGCTTCGGCAGCCGGTTGCAGGTGAACCAGTCGAGGAAGGCGGTGGCGCCCGGCCCCTTCAGCACATGCTTGGCGAAGGCGGTGGCGTCGATCAGCCCGACGTTCTCGCGGATCGCGCGGGCCTCCTCGACCGCGTAGGGATGCCAGCCGCCGCGGCGGAACGAGCGGCTCGCGTGGTCGTCGAAACCCTGCGGCGCGAAGTAGATCGGCCGCTCCCAGCCGTTGACCTGGCCGAACTGGGCGCCGCGCGCCGCCATCCGGTCGTAGCAGGGCGCGGTGCGCAGCGGCCGCGCGGCCGGGCGCTCCTCGTCGGGGTGGTGGAGCACGAAGACGTGGGAGTAACATTCCTCGTTCTTGCGCGCGGCGTATTCGGTGGTGATCCAGGGGCCGTAGCGCCGGGGGTCGAGCGAGGCCATGTCGATCTCGGCCTCGCCCGCGGTCATCATCTGCGCGAGGTAATGGCCGGTTCCGCCCGCCGCCGTGATCCCGAAGGAGAAGCCTTCCGCCAGCCACATGTTGCGCAGGCCGGGCGCCGGGCCGACCAGCGGATTGCCGTCGGGCGTGTAGCAGATCGGGCCGTTGAAGTCGTCCTTCAGCCCCGCGGACTCCGAGGACGGGATGCGGTGGATCATCGACAGGTATTCGGTCTCGATCCGCTCGAGATCGAGCGGGAACAGGTCGGCGCGGAAGCTGTCGGGCGCGCCGTATTCGAACCGCGCCGGCGCGCCCTTCTCGTAGGGGCCGAGGATCCAGCCGCCGCGCTCCTCGCGCAC
>CAYTMB010000440.1:0-2610 GCA_964438465.1 uncultured Rhodovulum sp.
GCGTCGGATTCGGCGCGTCGGCGACGCCAGCGCCCGCCGCGCCCGACGATTCGCCCTGCGCGAGGTCCGAAAGGCGCCGGCCCGCGCGGCGCCGCTCCGGCCGGCGTCGGGCGGGCGCCGCGAAAACGGGCAGTCGCGCCAAGACGAGGCGCGGCGCCGCGCGCGCGACCCCAAGAGCGCGTACGGCAAGCTGGACAGCCGGGGGGCGTCTATATTAAACATGTTGCGGGTGGCATAGTTTGGGTGGTGGGATGTTTATAGACTCGAGAGAGTTGGCGTCGGATGTTGTCCTGCACGCGGATGTCTGCATCGTCGGCGCAGGACCGGCCGGAATATCGCTCGCGCGCGAGCTGGATGGGCGCCGCTACAACGTCGTGGTGCTGGAGAGCGGCGGGCTGGGCCTCGACGCCGCATTGCAGCCCCTGGGGCAGCCCGGCGATTACCATATCGAGCACACGGTGCCCGCGCGGAGCAAGCCGCTCCGCGGCCGGCGGCAGTTCGCAGGCAACTCCAACGCCTGGTCGGTCAGGACGGGCCTGAGTTCGAACGGCGTTCGCCTGACGCGGCTGTCGGACATCGACTTCAAGAAGCGCGACTGGGTCGGGGACTGCGGCTGGCCGTTCGGGGTCGCCGAACTCGCCTCGCACTACGAGCGCGCGCAGCGGGTGTTCCAGCTCGATCCGGGCGCCTACGCGCCGGAGGACTGGGAGGATTCCGAATCGTCGCGCCTGCCGGTTCCCGGCGGCGACATCGACACCGCGGTGTTCCAGTTCGGCAACGGCGACGTCTTCCGGAAGACCTACCGCCGCATGCTCGCGCAGTCGCGCAACATCCGGGTCTTTCACCATGCGACCGTGCTGGAGGTCGAGACCGACGCGGCGGGCGGGACCGTCACCGGCGTCCGCGCGGCCAGCAACCCCGGCCGGGAATTCCGCGTCGAGGCCAAGTCCGTCGTGCTGGCCGGCGGCGGCATGACCTGCGCCCAGCTGCTGCTGGCGTCGAACCGCGTGCAGCCGAACGGGCTGGGGAACGGCGGCGACCTCGTCGGCCGTTACTACATGGACCACCCGATCGTCCAGGGCGGGCGTTTCGTCCCGACCTCGCGGGAGCTGTTCCGGAAGATGACCTTCTATGACCTGCGCATCCTTCGGGGCGTGCCGGTCATGGGTCACCTGCAACTCTCGGACGCCGCGCTGGAGCGCGAACGGCTGTTCCAGCTCAGCATGATGCTGTTCCCGCGCAAGAACAGCGGGGCCGAGCGCAGCGCGGCCGATGTGCGGCGGGAGGACGCCTTGCGTGCGGTCGCACGGATGCGCATCGCCGTGACGAATGGCCGGCGACCCTCGGCGGGCGACCTCGCGCCGGCGCTCAAGGGCATCGACGGCATCGCGCTCCGCGTGGTTTCGTCGAACCACTCCCCGGCGTCGCACATCGGCAAGGGCGGATGGTCGCGCGGTCTGACCGATGACCACGCCTACGACGCCTTCGAGATCATCCACCAGGTCGAGCAGCCGCCCCACTGGAACAACCGGGTCTATCTCAGCGACAAGCGCGACGCGCTCGGTTGCCGCAAGATCGCGATCGACTGGCGCTGGCACGCCGAAGACATCGCGACCATGATGCGCGCCCAGGACCTCTACGCCGCGGCGCTGTCGAAGGCTGGGCTCGGGACCTTCGAGATCTTTCGGCCGGACGGACTGCCGCTGATGCGCAGCCTGTCGACCTCGCATTACATGGGCATGACGCGGATGCACGCCGATCCGCGGCGGGGCGTGGTGAACGAACACTGCGAGGTTCACGGCGTCCGCAACCTGTTCGTGGCGAGCTGCAGCGTCTTCCCGACCGGCGGCTTCGCCAATCCGACCCTGACCATCGTCGCGCTGGCGCTGCGCATCGGCGACCAGATCAAGCAGCGGCTCGGCGGCGCCGCCGAGACCAACGCCGAGGCCGACGCCGAAACCGCGGCCTGGCGCTCGCAGCGCTGGCGCTCGGTGGCGGGCATCCCGATCTCGTGGCTGATCGGCGGATAGGCGCGGCGGGCGGATCGCCCCGGCGCCGCCGTCAGGCGGTCCCGCGCAGGCCCCCCGGGGCGAGCTTCAGCCGGGCCTCGGTCAGCGCGAGCAGCGCCGCGCCGCCGGCGGGCCGGGCGCTGACCGCGGCGAGATCCCGGTCGCCGAGCATCTCGGCGACCGATCCGAGGAACTGCGCGCAATAGGCGACCGTTTCGGCGTCGCCGGCGCCGACCGCTTCGGCGAGCAGCGACCGGGCGCGGCGCAGATCCTCCTCGAAGGCGGCCTGCACCGAGGCGCGGCCGGCGAGCGCGAGGTCGCGCCCGTCCGGGCGGCGGCGCTCGCCGTCGGGCAGCACGCTCAGCACCACGTCCTGGAACGCGGCGAGCGAGGGGATCGGCTTCTCCAGGCAGGCGCTGGCGCCGCTGGCCAGCGCCTCGGCCTGCCAGGCCCCGCGCTCGAGGCCGCTCAGCGCGATCACCCCGCCGATCGGCGGGGTCGCGGCGGCGAGATGGCGGATCAGCTCCATGCCGTCGCCGTCGGGCAGGCCGAGGTCGACCATCACCACGTTGGGCCGGTAGATCGCCAGATGCCGGCTCGC
>CAYTMB010000441.1:0-2604 GCA_964438465.1 uncultured Rhodovulum sp.
GCTGGGTGATGCCGCCGGCCTCGCCGGAGACCACGTTGGTCTTGCGGATCGCGTCCAGGAGCGAGGTCTTGCCGTGGTCGACATGGCCCATGATCGTGACGATCGGGGCGCGCGACACCAGCTTGCCGCCGTCCTCGTCCGAGGCCTGGACGATGACGTCCTCGACGTCCGAGTCCGAGCGGCGCACGACGCGGTGGCCGAATTCCTCGACGATGAGGGCGGCGGTGTCGGCGTCGATGGCCTGATTCTGCGTCGCCATGACGCCGTTCTGCATCAGGGTCTTGACCACGGCGGCGACGCGCTCGGCCATGCGGTTGGCCAGTTCCTGCACGGTGATGGTGTCGGGAACCTGCACTTCGCGCACAACCCGCTCGCGCTCGGCGGTGCCGGTCATCCGGCGCTTGTCGCGCTCCTGGCGGCGCTTCATCGCCGCCATGCTGCGCTGCCGGCCTTCCTGGTCGGTGGCGTTGGTGATGGTCAGCTTGCCGGAGCGGCGGCGGTCCTCGTCGCCCTTGGCGCGGGTGGTCTTCTTTTCCTCGACCACCGGCTTGAGCGTGGTCTTCTTGGCGCCGCCGGTGACCGGGCGGCCGGCTTCGGCGCGCGCGGCCTGGGCCTGCGCGGCGGCGGTGTCCTGCTGCGGCGTCGCGGCGGCGCTGGCGTTGGCGCGCGCGGCCGGGGCCGGTTCGGCCGCCTTGGCGGAGGCCGCGGCGGCCTCTTCGGCGACGGCGGCGGCGCGCTGCTCGCGGATCTCGCGCTCGCGCTCCTCGCGGTCGGCGGCGTCCTTGTCGGCGCGCAGGCGCGTCAGCTCGGCCTCGCGGGCGACCGCGGCCTCGCGCTCCTTGCGGGCGCGCTCGGCCTCCTGGGCCTTGGCGGCCTCGACCGCCTTCAGCCGGCGCTCGAACTCGGCGTCCGACAGGTTCTGGGCGACGGCGCCGCGGGGGTTCGCCATCGTGGCCTGGGCGGCGCCCGCCTTGGGCACCACCACGCGCTTGCGCTTCATCTCGACGGTGACGGATTTCGTCCGCCCGTGGCTGAAGCTCTGTTTCACATGTGTCGTCGCCGTTCCCCCACCGGCCGGGCGCAGCCCAAGCGGCTTGCCCGAGCGGTCGCTGTCTTTGGTGTCCGTCATTCCGTCGTCTGCCTTTCCGGGCGGAAGCCTTCCCCCGCCGTTGCATCATCCGCTAAATCGTCCTGGGCCCCGTCCGCGGACAGCGCGCCGAATTCCGTGCCCCTGAAGCCGCCCAGCCGTCGGGCCTCGTCTCGTATGCGCTCTGCAAGGCCACCCGCCAGCACGGCGGCATGTATCACACTATCCCGGGCGAATGCCAAACCCAATTCGCGCCCCAAAAGGCACGAAACAAGGCTGTCCTCGCCCTCCGGCGGCCGCAGCGCGGCGCGGCCGCGCGCCGAGCCGTCCGCCGCCTGGACCAAGAGCGCGGCCTGGCCCGACACCAGCGCCGCTTTGGTCTTCTCCAGCCCCGCCAGCGCGAGGCCGGCCTTGCGCGCCAGCGCGATCAGATCGACCAGCTGGCGCGCCAGCAACGCCTCGACCCGCAGGCCGAGATCCGGCGCGACTCGGACCTGACGTTTCGCCGCACGTGCGAAATGCCCCTTCGCGGCCGCCTTGTCCAGTGTCTCCCGGTCCGCGGCGACCCAGATGCCGCGCCCGGGCAGCTTGCCCGCGAGGTCGGGGAACACGTCGCCGTCCGGGCCGATCACGAAGCGGATCAGCCCGGACTTCGGCCCGGTCTCCCGCGTCACGATGCAGCGCCGCTCCGGCGTCTCGCGATCCTTCACCCGGCCCCCGCGCGTCATCCGGTCCCGCTCAGGCCTTCGCTTCGTCGTCCGCGGCGCCTTCGGCGGCCCCGGGCTCCGCGGCTTCGCCCTCCGCGGCGGCGGCCTCCAGCTCGGCCGCATCGACCCAGCCGAGCTGGACGCGGGCCGACATCACCAGCGTCTGCGCCTCCTCGAGGCTCATGTCGAACTTCTCCAGCAGGCCGGTGTCCTTCACCCGCTTGCCCTCGGCGTTGGTGGTGAAGCCGCCGGCGAGCTCCCAGTCGGCGCAGGTGGCGAAGTCCTCCAGCGTCTTGATGCCGTCCTCGGCCAGCGCCTCGATCATCTGCGGCGTCAGGCCCTCGAAGTCGAACAGGCTCTGCTCGACGCCGAGCGCCTTGGCCTTCTCGATCGCCTTGGCGTTGATCTCGTCGAGGCTCTCGCGGGCGCGGGCCTGCAATTCCTCGGCGGTGGTCTCGTCGAAGCCGTCGATCGAGACGAGGTCGTCGAGATCGACATAGGCGATCTCCTCCAGCGTCGCGAAACCCTCGGAGACGAGGAGCTGCGCCACCATCTCGTCGACGTTCATCGTGTCCATGAACAGCTGGGTGCGCTCGGCGAACTCGGCCTGGCGGCGCTCGCTTTCCTGCGCCTCGGTCAGGATGTCGATGTCGAAGCCGGTGAGCTGCGAGGCCAGCCGCACGTTCTGGCCGCGCCGGCCGATCGCGAGGCTGAGCTGCTCGTCGGGCACCACGACCTCGATGCGCTCGCTGTCCTCGTCGAACACCACCTTGGAGACCTCGGCCGGCTGCAGCGCGTTCACGAGGAAGG
>CAYTMB010000442.1:0-2602 GCA_964438465.1 uncultured Rhodovulum sp.
CGACCTGGGAGTTCATCGGCGAGGCGGCGCGCGCGATCACCGACCGCTCGGCCGAGATCAACGGCATCTGCCTGCGCGGCAAGGCCGGCTGGGGCGAGAACATGGCGTTCCTGACCGCGCTGAACAATTCCTTCGGCGGCAGCTGGTTCGACATGGACTGGAAGCCGCAGTTCGACCAGGCGGCCTGGAAGGATTCGCTGACCTTCTACGTCGACATGATGAAGGACGCCGGCCCGCAGGGCGCGTCCTCGAACGGCTTCAACGAGAACCTGACGCTGTTCCAGCAGGGCAAGTGCGGCATGTGGATCGACGCCACCGTCGCGGCCTCGTTCGTGACCGACCCGAACAACTCCACCGTCGCGGACAGCGTCGGCTTCGCGCTGTTCCCCGACACCGGCAACGGCAACCACGGCAACTGGCTGTGGTCATGGAACCTCGCGATCCCGGTCTCGTCGAAGAACGCCGCAGCGGCGGAGACCTTCGTGTCCTGGGCGACCAGCAAGGCCTATTCCGAGCTCGTCGCCTCCAAGGAGGGCTGGGCCGCGGCGCCTCCGGGAACCCGCACCTCGCTCTACGAGAACGCCGACTACCAGGCCGCCGCGCCCTTCGCCGGGCCGACGCTGGCGGCGATGAACGCCGCGGACATCACCAAGCCGAGCGTCCAGCCGGTGCCCTACACCGGCGGACAGTTCGTCGCGATCCCCGAGTTCCAGGGCCTCGGCACCACCGTCGGCCAGCTGTTCTCGGCGGCGCTCGCCGGACAGACCTCGGTCGATGACGCGCTGGCCCAGGCGCAGTCGGTCGCGACGCGGGAGATGACCCGCGCCGGCTACATCAAGTAGTTCCTCCCAGACCTGGCCGCCCGATCCCGATCGGGCGGCCTCTTTCTCTCCCCGGATTGTTTGCGGCTGTCGCGAGCCGCAAGGAGCGAGGTCATGGCGACACAAGAGACTCAGAAGATCGCGCGCTTCATGCGCCTGCCTGCGATCGTCCTGCTGCTGATCTGGATGGTCGTGCCGCTGGCGATGACGCTGTATTTCTCGTTCCTCAACTACAACCTGCTGAACCCCGCGGCCAACAGCTGGGCGGGATGGTTCAACTACATCTACTTCTACACCGACCCGGCCTTCTTCCAGGCGATCTGGAACACGCTGGTGCTCGTGCTCGGGGTGCTGGTCATCACCGTGGTCGGCGGCATCGCCATCGCCATGCTGATCGACCAGCCGATGTTCGGCCAGGGGATCGTGCGCATCCTGGTGATCTCGCCGTTCTTCGTCATGCCTCCCGTCGCCGCGCTGATCTGGAAGAACATGATCATGCATCCCGGCTACGGCGTCTTCGCCGACATCGCCAAGTTCTTCGGGATGCAGCCGGTCGACTGGTTCGCGCAATATCCGCTGTTCTCGATCATCCTCATCGTCGCCTGGCAGTGGCTGCCCTTCGCGACGCTGATCCTGCTCACCTCGCTGCAGTCGCTGGACGGCGAGCAGATGGAGGCCGCCGAGATGGACGGCGCCAGCTTCGTCAGCCGCTTCATCCACCTGACGCTGCCGCATATGGCGCGGGCGATCACCGTGGTGATCCTGATCCAGACCATCTTCCTCCTGGGCGTCTACGCCGAGATCCTCGTGACCACCAACGGCGGGCCGGGCTACGCCTCGACCAACCTGGTGTTCCTGATCTACCGCGCGGCGCGGCTGAACTTCGACATCGGCGGCGCCGCCGCCGGCGGCATCATCGCGGTCGTTCTCGCCAACTTCGTCGCCATCTTCCTGATGCGCGCCGTCGGCAAGAACCTGGATTAGGAGAGGCCCATGGCCCGCGCCATCTCGACCCGCCGCAAGATCGGCTTCACCACCGCCGCCTGGATCGTCGCGCTGATGATCTTCTTCCCGATCCTCTACGCGGTCATCACCAGCCTCAAGACCGAGCCGGAGGCGATCGCCGGCTTCAACCTGATCCCCTCGTTCACCTTCGAGAGCTATCGGGCGGTCCAGACCCAGAACGACTATTTCAAGCCGTTCATGAACTCGGTGGTCATCGCCGTCGGCTCGACCGTCCTCGCGCTGATCGTGGCGATCCCGGCCGCCTGGGCCTTCGCCTTCTCGCCGACCAAGCGGACCAAGGACGTGCTGATGTGGATGCTCTCGACCAAGATGATGCCCGCGGTGGCGGTGCTGGTGCCGATCTACCTGATCTTCCTGCGCACCGGGCTGATGGACACCCGGATCGGGCTGACGATCATGCTGATGCTGATCAACCTGCCGATCGTGGTCTGGATGCTCTACACCTACTTCCGCGAAATCCCCGGCGAGATCCTCGAGGCCGCGCGCATGGACGGCGCCTCGCTGTGGAACGAGATCATCCATGTCCTGACGCCGATGGCGATCCCCGGCATCGCCTCGACGCTGCTGCTCAACATCATCCTCGCCTGGAACGAGAGCTTCTGGACGATCCAGCTCACCACCACCAACGCGGCGCCGCTGACCGCCTTCATCGCCTCGTTCTCCAGCCCGCAGGGCCTGTTCTGGGCGAAGCTGTCGGCGGCCTCGACGCTGGCGATCGCGCCGATCCTGATAATGGGCTGGTTTTCGCAGCGCCA
>CAYTMB010000443.1:0-2593 GCA_964438465.1 uncultured Rhodovulum sp.
CCTGTGGGCGGGGCCCCTCGACTGCTCAATAGGGTTTCAAACCTGAATGAAATCCGGGGGAGGCTCGGGCGGCGCGCCGATCCGGGCGATGGCGGTCTGCGTGACGCGGCGATCGTCCCGGGCAAGAAAGCGCCGCCGCCCTTGCGGGCGGCGGCGGCGGAGCGAATGCTCGCGGGGTGGCGGGTTATTCGTAGACGGGACGCGCCTCGATGCTTTCGGGCGTCAGGCTGGTGCGAACGAGCAGGTTCTCGTTGGGGTCCTGCAGCACCTCGATCTCGTCCATCGTCAGCAGCACCCGGTTGGCGCCGAAGCCGAGGAAGCCGCCGAACCTGGCGACGATGTTGTCGACGGTGCCGTCGTCGCGGATCAGGACGTCCTCGATGGTGGCGACGGTCTCGTCGCCGGCCGTGACGATATTGGCGCCGATCAGCCGATCGGTCGAGAAGCTGGCGAGATCGACCGGCGCCCAGTCGACGTCGGCGGTCATCGGCGCCGCCGGGTCGGGCGCGAGCAGGTCGTCCTGCACCACCGAGGGAGCGGCCGGGTCGATCAGCGGATCGGTTACGCCGTCGGCTCCTTCCATCGGGACGGCCGGATCCATCGCCGGATCGGCGGCCGGGTCGGTCTGCGCGAAGGCGCCGCCCGCGAGCAGGGCCGCGAGGGCGGAAGAGGCGAGAAGGTGCTTGATGGTCATGATCTGTCTCCTTGCAGTTTTCTCGATTTCCGCGCCGCGAGGCCGGAGATCGAACGCCGGATCAACGCGTCCGCGGCGGTCGGGTTCCCCTCGGGAGGCGTTTTTGCCGATCCGGCGGGCGCCGGCGGGCGGGTCCGGCGGCGTCGCGGCGGTCAGCGGGCGGGGCCGAGCGGCACGATCATCCGCAGGCTGAGCCCCTCGGGCGTCCAGTCCCGCTCCACGCGGCCGCCGAGTTCGTGACGCAGGCTGGCGTCGATCAGCCTGGTGCCGAAGCCGGTCTGCCGGGGCGCCTCGACGCCGCCGCCGCCGCGCTCGCGCCAGCAGAGGTCGAGCGCCGGCGCGCGGGCGCCGCCGGTCAGGGTCCAGCTCACGTCGATCTCGGGGACGCCGCCCGCCGCGCCGCCGTATTTCAGCGCGTTGGTGGCGAGTTCGTGGAACACCAGCCCCAGCGCCTGAGTGCGGCTGGCGTCGAGCTGGATCGCCGGGCCGCGCAGCCGTTCGGGGTGGAAGTCGGCGCCGAACACCTGGCCGAGTTCGCGTGACAGCAGATCCGCGAGATCGGCCGTCGCATTGGCCGAGCGCGTCAGCATGTCCTGCGCCTCGGCCATCGCCTGAAGCCGCTGGGTGAAGGAGTCGGTGAAGGCGTCGAGGCTGTCCGCCTGCGCCGCGGTCTGCCGCGCGATGGCGAGGATCCGGCTGATCGCGTTCTTGATGCGGTGCTTCATCTCCTGCAGCAGCAGGTCCCGCTCGGCCAGGCCGCGCTGGCCGGCCTCGGCCAGCGCCTCGGCGGTCTCGCGCACGCGGGCCTGCTCGCGCAGCGCCATCGCGGCGGCGAGGGCGAGCGCGGTCGAGATCACGCCGAAGCCGAGCGCCAGCGGCCAGGTCGTCGCCTGGCGGAACGCGGTCGAGGGGTGAAAGGTCAGGATCCAGGTCTGGCCGGCGATCTCGATCTCGCGGGACTCGGCGCCCGGCAGCCAGAGCTCGCCGCGCGCCGGCGCGCCGGAGGCGTAGAGCGTCACGTCCGGCGCGTCCGAATCCGCCACGCTCAGCGCGACCGGCAGGCGCGGCGGCACGTCGAGCGCGGCCGAGGTCAGCTGGCCGATGCGAAAGCCGCCGAAGGCGAAGCCGGTGGGCAGGGCCGAGGCGTCCGGCCGGCGGGTGACGCCGAAGCTGTCGGAATAGATCGGGGCGTAGACGATGAAGCCGGGCAGGGGCGCGGCGTCGGTCGCGAGCCGGAGCGGTTCGGTGGCGCGCGGCGCCCGCGCGGCGATGGCCGCGTCGATCGCCGCGCGGCGGACCGGCTCGGAATACATGTCGAAGCCGATGGCGCGCGGCGGGTCGGTGTCCGGCGAGCCGAGCAGCGCCACCGGAACCGACAGCGCCCCGCCGGGCTGCGGCCAGATCTCGACGACGCGCCCGTAGCTGGTCTGCAGGCGGCCGGCGAGCGCCGGCAGATCCGCCCCGTGCAGCAGCGGCGCGAAGCCGAGGCCGGCGATGCCGGGGTTGCGTTCGGCCAACTGCAGCTTTTCGTAGTATTCCGCGAAGCGCGCCGCGGTCATGGTGTCGCCCTGCGCCTCGATGATCGCCGCCGTCGCCTCGATCGCCAGCAGGTGCAGCCGCAGCCGCTCGCGGATGCGGTTGCTCGCCTCGTCGACGACGCCGGTGAAGCGGAGCGCCTCGGTCCGGCTCGACGCCGAGAACATCGCCGCCGCGCCGGCCCAGCCGAGCAGGGCGAGCAGCAGGAAGGCGAGGAGCGGCAGCCGGCGTTTCATGCGAACTCCGCCTGATCGCCGCGGGGCGCGTCCGTTCGGGAGACGGGCGCCCCGGATCGCATCGGCGGGGCCTTGCCCCGCGCGATCCGGTCGCCCGGAGCGCGTGAGCGCGGAGGGCGAGGGGGAT
>CAYTMB010000444.1:0-2592 GCA_964438465.1 uncultured Rhodovulum sp.
CCGAGGCGATCAGCCGGAGTTCGGATGAGATATCGCGACAAATCGAGACTCCGGAGCGGACGAGCCGGCCATGCCGGATCGGACTCCGCTCCGGAGCGGGCGCCGCCCGCGGTCGCGGATCGTCATTTCGCGATCGCCCGGAGGCGGGCGCGCAGCGTGTCGCTGCGGCGGGTCGCGAACAGCACGTCGTCGATCCGGGTGGTGCCGTCGGCCTCGGGGGTCACCACGAGATACTCGGTCCAGGCCGGCGGGGCGCCCCTGGGGCCGCTGCGCCGGATCTCGATCAGCGCGGCGTTCCGCGTGCTCGCCGTGCAGACCGGGACGACGTTGACGTAGCTCTGGAACACCGTCGGGGGAATCGGCGCGCCGGCGCGGCCGTAGGCGTAGACGAGTTCCCGCGCGAGCCCCGGCGAGATCAGCTGCCCGATGCCGGCGAGATCGCCCGCGGTCGAACGGGCGCAGAATTCCTTGCCGAGCGCGTCCCAGTTGAACGATTGCGCCGCGACCGAGGCCGAGGCGGTGAGCGCAAGGGCCGCGAGCGCGCCGGCCAGCGATCGCAGCGCGCTCACAGCACGCCCAGCGCGTCGAGCCCGGCCATCAGCGCGGGCGGCAGCGGCGCCCGGTCGGCGGCGCCGCCGGTCCCCAGATCGCGCGGCGCGTCGGCCGCGCGCAGGTAGCGCCAGCCCTGGAACGGCCGGCGCGGCTGCGGGGCGGTGCGGATGATCTCGGGGTCGAGCAGGATCGCGCAGCGCCGCACGCCGTCGTCGCCTTCGCGCGGCTCGAACCCGACGATCCGCTGGCGCGCGAGCACGAGGCCCTTGATGACCCAGTAGAGCGAGCCGCCGTCCAGCAGCTCGTCCGTGCGTTTCGGCCACATCCGGGTGACGTGCAGCGCCGTCGCCGACGCGCGTTCCAGCTGGCGCCGCGCCTGCCAGAGCGCGAGGTCCTCGACCGTTTCGGTCCCGACGCAGAGCTTGATCAGGTTGAGCATTGCGCCCCAGATGCAGACGACGAAATTCGCGTGACCCCAAGATAACGGGTTTTTCGGGCGCGTCACGCGGATTCTGCGGCCCCGCCGACATTGACCGGAGCCGCCGGCGCGCCTATCTTTCCGGTCCATTCCCTGCACGAAAGGCGGCTCCCGATGAACAAGCCGGACCTGCGCGCGCATCTGACCGCGGAGGCCGTCGGCTGGCAGGCGGTCAGCCTCGACGTCCTGCGGGAGAAATACGCCAAGGGCGCGGAACGCGAGCTCGAAGGCCCGGATATGGCCCGCGCCGTGCGCCTGCGTGTGGCGCGCGCGCTCGCCGCCGTTGAGACCGATCCGGGGCGGTGGGAGCCGGTCTTCCTCAAGGCGCTGGAGGACGGCTTCATCCCCGGCGGGCGGATCAACTCGGCGGCGGGGGCCGGGATCGAGGAAGTCACGCTGATCAACTGCTTCGTGCAACCGGTGGGCGATTCGATCTCGGAGACCGTCGACGGCAAGCCCGGGATCTACATCGCGCTGCGCGAGGCGGCCGAGACCATGCGCCGCGGCGGCGGCGTCGGCTACGACTTCTCCGCGATCCGGCCGCGCGGGGCGAGGGTGCGCGGCACCGCGAGCTCGGCCTCCGGGCCGATCAGCTACATGCATGTGTTCGACCAGTCCTGCGCGACGGTGGAGAGCGCGGGCGCGCGGCGCGGGGCGCAGATGGGCGTGCTGCGCTGCGACCACCCGGACGTGATGGAGTTCGTCTCGGCCAAGCGCCAGGCGGGGCGGCTCAACAACTTCAACATCTCGGTCGGCGTCACCGACGCGCTGATGGCCGCGGTCGAGGCCGACGGGCCGTTCGAGCTGGCGCACAAGGCCGAGCCGTCGGCGGCGCAGATCGCCGGGGGGGCGCATCGGCGCGACGACGGGATGTGGGTCTACGCCACGATCCAGGCGCGCGAGCTGTGGCGCACGATCATGCGCAACACCTACGAGGCCGCCGAGCCCGGGGTGCTGTTCCTCGACCGGATCAACGCCGAGAACAACCTGCACTATTGCGAGACGATCGAGGCGACCAACCCCTGCGGCGAGATCCCGATCCCCGATCACGGCTGCTGCTGCCTCGGCTCGATCAACCTGACCCGCTTCGTGCGCGACGGCTTCGCGCCGGAGGCGGCGCTGGACGCGGCGGCGCTGGAGGCGACGGCCGCGGTCGCGGTGCGGATGCTCGACGACGTGCTGACCGCGACGGTCTGGCCGCTGCCCGAGCAGGCGGCCGAGGCGGCGAACAAGCGGCGGATCGGGCTTGGCTTCACTGGCCTCGGCGATGCGCTGATCCTGATGGGGCTGCGCTACGACAGCGCCGAGGGCCGGGCCTGGGCCGCGGAGGCGGCGCGGGTGATGCGCGACGCGGCCTATCGCGCGTCGGTGGCGTTGGCGCAGGAGAAGGGGGCGTTTCCGCTGTTCGAAGCGGGGAAGCTGCTGGAGTCGGGCATGGCGCGGCGGCTGCCGGAGGACATCCGCGGCGAGATCGCGGCGCATGGCTTGCGCAACAGCCATCTGCTCAGCATCGCGCCGACTGGGACGATCAGCCTCGCCTTCGCCGACAACGCCTCGAACGG
>CAYTMB010000445.1:0-2583 GCA_964438465.1 uncultured Rhodovulum sp.
CCGTCGAGCTGGACCGCGCCCTCGCCGGGCCTGGCGGCGAAGGCCGCGACCACGCGCCCCGCCTGCGCGACCGCCTCGGGCGTCGGGGTGAAGGCGGCGTTGATCACCGGCGCCTGCGCGGGATGGATCGCCATCATCCCCGCGAACCCGTCGCGGTAGCCGCGCGCCGCATAGGCCGCGAGGCCGTCGAGGTCGCGAAAGTCCGGATAGACCGTCTCGATGGCCGGGACCCCCGCCGCCGCGGCGCCGAACAGGGCCAGCGCGCGGGCGATCTCGTAGGGCGGCGTGAACCGCCCGTCCGCCTCGCGCGAGGTGGCGGCGCCGATCGCGGCGGGCAGATCCTCGGCCCCCCAGGTCAGCCCCGCCAGCCGCCCGGTCACGCCGCCATAGGTGCCGAGGCCGAAGATCGCGGCCGGCGTCTCGGTGGCGATGGGCAGGATGCGCACCGCCCCCTCCAGCATCGCGTCGAGCCGGCGCAGCGTCTCGCCCGACTCCGCCTTGGGGAGCACGATCCCGTCGGGACGCGCGGGCAGCACGGCGGCGAGATCGGCCCCGGCGAGCCCGGAGCCGAGCGGATTGATCCGCACCCACAGCGACGGTCCCGCCCGGCCCGACGCCAGATGGTCCGCGACATGGTCCCGGGCGACGGCCTTGCGGTCGGGCGCGACCGAATCCTCCAGATCGAGGATCAGCGCATCCGCGCCGCTCGCCGCCGCCTTGGCGAACCGCTCCGGCCGGTCGCCGGGGACGAACAGCAGGCAGCGCAGCCTCACGCCGCCCCCCTGCGCCGGAGCAGCGCCATGCGCAGGCACTGGCAGACCGTCTCGTCGCGCTGGTTGAGCAGATCGTGGCGAAAGGTGACGATGCCGGCGTCGGGGCGCGAGCGGCTGTCGCGCAGCTCGACCACCTCGGTCTCGGCCCGCATCGTGTCGCCGATGAAGACCGGCGCGGGATGGATCAGCTTGTCGTAGCCGAGATTGGCGATCAGCGTGCCGAGCGTGGTCTCGCCGACGGACAGCCCGACCATCAGCGCGAAGGTGAAGGTGCCGTTGACCAGGATCCGCCCGAACTCGCTCGCGCGCGCCGCCTCCGCGTCGAGATGCAGCGGCTGCGGATTGTGTGTCATGGTCGAGAACAGCAGGTTGTCGGTCTCGGTCACCGTGCGCCGGATCTCATGCGCGATCCGCGCGCCGACCCGCCATTCGTCGAAATGCCGGCCCGCCATCAGCCGTCCTCCTTGTCGATGCGCGCCAGCTCCCGGCCTTCCGGCACCTGCTCGCCCACGACCGCATCGAGCGCGCCGACGATGCCCGCGAAGGGCGCCGTCAGGCTCTGCTCCATCTTCATCGCCTCCAGCACGATCAGCTTCTGGCCCTGTTTCACCGCCATCCCGGCGCTGACCTCGACCGCGATCACCGTGCCGGGCATCGGCGCCGTGACGCTGCCCGACGACGGGCCGGCCGTCCCGCCCGCCCCGATGCGCGGCGCGGCGAAGGCCCAGGCCTCGCCGCGCAGGAACAGCACGCTGTCGGCGCCGATCCGCTCGACCACGCCCGCCGGCGCCGGCTCGGCCAGCCGGGTCGCGCCGCCCAGCGCCACCGCCACGCGCGGATCGGCCGCGGCGTTGACCCGAAAGCCGGTCAGATCCGTCCAGGGATCGCCCGAGGCCGCCGGGATCAGGGCGGCGGCCGCCGCCGCGACGATCTCCGCCGAGGGCTCGCCGGCCGGGACCAGCCGCTCGGCGTGCCGCGCGATGAAGCCGGTGTCGATCCGCGCCGCCACGAAATCCGGATCCGCCGCCGCCCGCGCGAGGAAGCCGGCGTTGGTCTTCACCGGCCAGACCCGCACCGCCCCCGCCGCCTCGGCCAGCGCCTTCGCCGCCGCCGGCCGGGTCGGCGCATGGACGATCAGCTTCGCGATCATCGGATCGTAATGCGGCGTCACCTCGTCGCCCTCGCGCACGCCGCTGTCCACCCGGACGCCCTCGGGAAACCGCAGCCGCTCCAGCCGTCCGGTCGAGGGCAGGAACCCGCTGGCCGGGTTCTCGGCGTAGAGCCGCGCCTCCATCGCCCAGCCCCGGATCGCCAGATCCTGCTGGCGCAAGGGCAGCGGCTCGCCGGAGGCGACGCGGATCTGCCATTCGACCAGATCGACGCCGGTGATCGCCTCGGTCACCGGATGCTCGACCTGCAGCCGCGTGTTCATCTCCATGAACCAGATCCGGTCGGCGCGCAGCCCGTCGGAAGCGTCGGCGATGAACTCGATCGTGCCGGCGCCGACATAGTCCACCGCCCGCGCCGCGCGCACCGCCGCCGCGCAGACCGCGGCGCGGGTCTCCGCGCCCATGCCCGGCGCCGGGGCCTCCTCGATCACCTTCTGGTGGCGGCGCTGCAGCGAACAGTCGCGCTCGAACAGATGCACCGCGCCGCCCTGCGCATCGCCGAAGACCTGCACCTCGATATGGCGCGGATTGGTGACGTATTTCTCGATCAGCACCCGGTCGTCGCCGAAGGACGCCGCCGCCTCGCGCCGGCAGGAGTCGAGCGCATCGGCGAAGTCCTCCGCCCGCCCGACCTGGCGCAT
>CAYTMB010000446.1:0-2567 GCA_964438465.1 uncultured Rhodovulum sp.
GCCTGCCTGCCCGTCACGCCGGAGGCGTGCCTTCGGCACGACGCAGGCGCGTTACCGCGCCAGCTCAGGCAGGCGCGCACCGATTAGGGACCGACGGCGATGCGTGGCGCCCCTCGCCCTCCGCGCTCGCGCGCTCCGGGCGACCGGATCGCGCGGGGCAATGCCCCGCTGATGCGATCCGGAGCGCCAATCTCGCGGAGGGGCGCGACCGGAGGCGATCAACCGGCGCCGTTCCGAGCCGGCGACTCAGCGACCGCGCGCCTCGGGGATCAGGCCGCGGGGCGCGAAGCGCAGCGCCAGCAGCAGGATCAGCCCCATCAGGAACAGCCGCAGGTGCGGGGCCGTGTCGAGCAGGCGTCCGCGCCACCACGAGGCCGGGTCCATGCCCTCGGTGATCCGCGCGACCAGCAGCGTGCCCGCGGGTTCGGCCATGATCCAGACGTACCAGATCAGGAACCCGCCGAGCACCGCGCCCCAGTTGTTGCCCGAGCCGCCGACGATCACCATCACCCAGATCAGGAAGGTGTAGCGCAAGGGGTTGTACGAGCCGGGGGTGAACTGGCCGTCGAGGGTGACCAGCATCGCCCCGGCGACGCCGACCACCGCCGAGCCGAGCACGAAGACCTGCAGGTGGCGGCGGGTGACGTCCTTGCCCATCGCCTCGGCGGCGTCGCGGTTGTCGCGGATCGCCCGCATCATCCGGCCCCAGGGCGATTTCAGCGCGCGCTCGCTGAGCCAGAACACCACCGCCAGCACCGCGAGGAACAGCGCGGCGTAGCCGAGCCGCACCACGATCGCGGCGGCGGTGGTGGTCCCGGTCCCGAAGCGGGCGGCGAGCTCGGCGATCCAGGGCGCGGCCTGCAGCGCGCTCTCGTCGGGCAGCGGGCGGGGCAGGCCGGTGACGTTCTTGACGCCGCGGGTCAGCCAGTCCTCGTTCTTGAGCAGCGCCAGGATGATCTCGGAGATCCCGAGCGTGGCGATGGCGAGATAGTCCGAGCGCAGGCCGAGGGTGATCCTGCCCACGAGGAAGGCGGCGCCGGCGGCGAACAGCCCGCCGACCAGCCAGGACAGCAGGATCGGCAGCCCGAGCCCGCCGAGATAGCCGGCGGCGGCGGGGTTCACCGCCTCGATCGCGGCCGAGGCCGGATCGAGGAAGATCCGCAGGATGAAATAGCCGACGACGACGACGAGCAGGCCGAGCGGCCCGCGCAGATACCCCGGCGCGCGTTCGTAGACCAGCAGCGCCGCGCCGACCGTGCCGAGGATGGCGAGCGCCGCGAGCGCGAGGTTCCAGCCGCCCGCGGCCAGCGCGCCGGCGACCGGCGGCATCGAGACCAGCACCGCCGCGACCCCGCCCAGCGCCGCGAAGCCCATGACGCCGACGTTGAACAGGCCGGCGTAGCCCCACTGGATGTTCACCCCCAGCGCCATCACCGCCGAGATCAGCTGCAGGTTCAGGATGGCGAGCGCGACGGTCCAGCTCTGGAACAGGCCGACCGAGATCACCAGCAGCCCCATCACGCCGTAGAGGACGACGATGCGCAGCGGCCCGGTCACAGCACCCGCCCCCGGAAGATGCCGGTGGGCCGGATCAGCAGCACGACGACGAGGATGATGAACGAGACCGCGAACTTGTAGTCGGTGCCGAGCAGCTGCACGAGGCCGCTCGGCGCCCAGCCGGGCGGCGCGAGATAGGTGAGAAAGCCCTTGTAGGCGTAGGTCACCATCACCTCGGAGAAGGCGATGACGAAGCCGCCGGCGATGGCGCCGAACGGCTGGCCGATGCCGCCGACGATGGCCGCGGCGAAGATCGGCAGCAGCAGCTGGAAATAGGTGAAGGGGCGGAACGACTTGTCGAGGCCGTAGAGCACGCCGGCGACGGTCGCCAGGGTCGCTGCGATGATCCAGGTGATCATCACCACCCGGTCGGGGTTGATGCCCGACAGCAGCGCCAGATCCTCGTTGTCGGAATAGGCGCGCATCGCCTTGCCGGTGCGGGTGCGCTGCAGGAACCAGAACACCGCCGTCACCACCACCACCATCACCAGCACGGTGATGAGCTGGCTGGTGCGGATCGCGAGGCCCTCGTCGAGGCCGGTCATCGCCTTGAAGTCGGGCACGCGGATCACGAAGCGGGCGCCGTCCTCGAAGCGCTGGTCGCCGGCGCCGATGAAGAACCGGGTCAGGGCGTTGTAGATGAACATCACCCCGACCGAGGCCATCACGAAGATCACCCCCGCACTGCGCTGGCGGCGGTAGAAGCGGTAGACCAGCCGGTCGGTGACCAGCGCCAGCGCCACCGCCGCGGCGATCCCGACCGGCAGCGCGAGCAGCGCGGTCGGCAGCGGCGCGATGCTGACGCCGGCGGCCTGCAGGCCCCAGGTCGCGAGGATGCAGGCCATGGTTCCGAAGGCCATCGTGTCGCCGTGGGCGAAGTTCGAGAAACGCAGCACCGCGTAGATCAGCGTCACCCCGAGCGCGCCGAGCGCGAGCTGCGATCCGTAGGCGAGGGCGGGGATCAGCACGAAGTTCGCCAGCAGGACGAAGGCGTTGAGGACGTCGGTCAT
>CAYTMB010000447.1:0-2566 GCA_964438465.1 uncultured Rhodovulum sp.
GGGCGCGGGCGGCCAGCACGTCAACACCACCGACAGCGCCGTGCGCATCACCCACCTGCCGACCGGCATCGTGGTGACCAGCTCCGAGAAGTCCCAGCACACCAACCGCGCCAAGGCGATGCAGGTGCTGCGCGCCCGCCTCTTCGACCTCGAACGCCAGCGCCTCGCCGACGCCCGCGCCGCCGACCGCAAGGGCCAGGTCGGCTCCGGCGACCGCTCCGAGCGGATCCGGACGTACAACTTCCCGCAAGGCCGGCTGACCGATCACCGCGTCGGCCTCACGCTCTACAAGCTCGACGCGGTGATGCAGGGCGACCTCGGCGAGGTGATCGCGGCGCTGACCGCCGACGACCAGGCCCGCCGCCTCGCCGACCTCGACGGGTGAGCGGGACCGTCGCAGCGGCGCTGCGCGACGCCGCGACCCGCCTCGCCGCGGCCGGCGTCGCCGACCCGATGCGCGACGCCCGGGTGCTGATGGCCGCAGCGCTCGCCGTTCCGCCCTTCGGGCTGACCCCGGTCCTGCGCGACCCGCTGGCCCCCGCCGCGGCGGCCGCCTTCGCCGCGCATCTCGCCGCCCGGCTCGCCCGCCGTCCGGTGGCGCAGATCCTCGGCCGCCGCGAGTTCTGGGGCCGCAGCTTCGCCGTCACCGGCGACGTGCTCGACCCGCGCCCGGAGACCGAAACCCTGATCGCGCTGGCGCTGGAGGGACCGCCGCCCGCGCGCCTGCTCGATCTCGGCACCGGCAGCGGCGCGATCCTCGCGACCCTGCTCGCCGAATGGCCCGGCGCCCGGGGCCTCGGGACCGACCTCAGCGACGCCGCCCTCGCCGTCGCAGCCGGCAACGCCGCGCGCCACGGCGTGGCGGCGCGCGCCCGTTTCCGACGCGCCGACTGGACCGAGGGGCTGACCGGCCCGTTCGATCTCGTCGTCTCCAACCCGCCGTACATCCCGGCGGGCGCGATCGCCGGCCTCGCCCCCGAGGTGCGCGACTGGGAGCCCCGCCTCGCGCTCACCCCGGGCCCGCGCGGCCTCGAGAGCTACGAGCGCATCGCCGCCGGGCTGGGCGCGCTGCTCGCGCCGGGCGGCCGCGGCCTTTTCGAGATCGGCGCGGATCAGGGCGCCGCGGTGTCGGCGCTCTTCCGGGCGGCGGGATTTGTCCGCGTGACGCTGCATCCCGACCTCGACGGCCGCGACCGGGTCGTCGCGGTCGCGGCCGCCGCCGGGGGCTGATCCGGCTTTTTTGCTTGTGTTCCGCCAGAACGAGGCTATATAACCGCTATATCCTGTCCCGACCGCCTACTTTTGACGCTCCCCGCGGGCGGGCCGGATGCGCACAGTAGAATCGGACTCGCCGACCGCCGCGTCGCATAGCATCGCGCCGGTTTCGACCGATCAGCCAAAAATGGCGGAAACCTCACGGCATGAGACCATCGAACAAGTCACGCTCCAGAAACAAGTCTGGAAACATGGGCGGCGGCAGCCCCAACAACATGAACAACAACCGCCGGACGTTGGGCAACATCATCAACCGCGTGTTCGAGAGCGCGGGGCCGGACGGCAAGGTGCGCGGCACGCCGCAGCAGATCATCGACAAATACCAGGCGCTCGCCCGCGACGCGCAGCTCGCCGGGGACCGCGTCGCCGCCGAGAGCTTCCTCCAGCATTCCGAACACTACACCCGGATGCTCGGCGAGGCGCAGGCCCAGCAGACCGAGACGCGTCAGAGCTTCGAGCGCGAGGACGGCCCGCGCGAGGACGCCGGGCGCAATGACGGGCGCGACGACGGGCGGCGCGAGGAATTCCGGCGCGACGACACCCGCCGCGACGACGGCTACGACCAGTCGCGCCAGCCCCGGCAGGACCAGAACGCGCCGCAGCCGCAGCGCCAGCCGCAGCCCCAGCCGCAGATGCACGAGCCGCCGCGCGCGCCGCAGCATCAGCCGGCGATCCCGTCGGGTCTCGCGATGATCGACCCGGCCGAGGACGGCGAGTTCGGCGGGCTGATCGACACGCCCGAGAGCGCGACCTCGGCGCCGCCGCCGAACCCCGCGCCGATGGCCGAGGCCGCGCCGAACGGCGCCGCGAACGGCAGCCATTACGAAGCCGCCCCGGTGGTCCCGACGCCGGCGCCCGCGCCGGAAGCGCCGCCGAGCGAGGCCCCCAAGCGCGGTCGCCCGCGCCGCAAGGCGCCCGCGCCGCGGCCCGAGGGCGAAGCGCCGGCGCCCGCGGCGCAGCAGCCCGAGTAGGATCAGGCCCCGCGCGCCGCGACGATGCGCGCGAGGCGGCAGAACGCCTCGAGCGACACCCGCTCGGCGCGCTCGGTCGGGGCGATGCCGGCTTCGGTCAGCATGTCCTCCACCTCCGGCCCCAGCGCGCGCAGGCTGGCGCGCAGCATCTTGCGCCGCTGGCCGAACCCCAGCGCCACGACCCGGCTCAGGGTCGCGGGATCGGCGGGGAACCGCGGCGCGTCCAGCCGCTCGATCTGCACCACCGCGCTGGTCACCTTCGGCGGCGGGGTGAACGCCTGCGGCGGCAGGTCGAAGGCGATCCTCGGCGTCGAGCGCCA
>CAYTMB010000448.1:0-2553 GCA_964438465.1 uncultured Rhodovulum sp.
TGTGCGTGGCTTGTGCATGAGTCGTGCATCGCGAATTCCGCAGAACCGGCTGAATTCTCACGCCATTTCCCCTGATGAAAAGGGTTTGTCCGCCATGAGCTTCCCGACCGCCCTCCCGCCCTCCCGCGTCGCTCCCCCGATGGACGCGCCGAGCTTGCGTTGGGGAATCCTCGGCTCCGGCTGGATTGCCGGGCAGTTCATCGCTTCGGTGCGCGCCCACACGCGTCAGGAGATCGCCGCCGTCGGCTCGCGCTCGCAGGCGAAGGCCGACGCATTCGCGCGCGAGTGGGGAATCCCGACCGCGCACGGCGGCTACGAGGCGCTCGTCGCCGACCCCAGCCTCGACGTCATCTATGTCGCCACCCCGCACAACCTCCACCACGAGCACGTCCTGCTCGCCCTCGGCGCCGGAAAACATGTGTTCGTCGAGAAACCGATGGCGCTCAACCGCGCCCAGGCCGCGGAAATGGTGGCGCTCGCCCGCGAGAAGGGCGTGTTCTTCGCCGAGGCCCTCTGGACGTACTTCCTTCCGAAGTTCGATGTGCTCCAGCAGGTTCTCGACGACGGCGTCCTCGGCGAGATCAAGTCGGTCTATACCGACTACGGCGAGTATTTCACGCGGGATCACCGAATCTTCGACCCTGCACTTGCCGGCGGCCCTTTGCTCGATCTCGGGACCTATCCGGTCTCCTTGCTGACGAAGCTGCTTGGCGTTCCGCAATCGGTCATCGGCGCCTCCCAGACAGACCCGAGCGGCGTCCACGGCCAGCTCTCGGTGATCATGCGCGATGCGGCCGGGAACCAGGGCACGATGTCCACCACGATCTATGGTTTCACGCCCACGAACGCGGTGATCGTCGGCACGCGGGGCGCGGTGCGATTCGGCAGCGAGTTCAACCTGCCCGGACCGTTCGACGTGATCTCGGCCGACGGAAAGACCGTCCTGCGGTACGACGAGCCCGTCGGCAGGCATTTCGAAGGTCTCCACTTCGAGGCGGCGGAGGTGGCCCGGTGCATCGCCGCGGGCGCCGTCGAAACGGAGCGCCGGTCCTGGCGGGCGACGCTGGACACGATGGCCGCCCTGGACCTGATCTGCGCCGCGACAGGCATCCGTTTCGCAGCGGCAGGATCGGGCTAGGCCGCACGCCGAAACCAGGCGCCCACGGAAAACCGCGGTCCATTCAGTGAGATGGTTGGATATGGCCGTCCCACCACAGGCCGGTCTGCTCGATCCCCTTCAAGCGAGGCTCGCGAAACCCGACCACCTTCACCTATCCGCCGCAAGCCCGGCCGTCGCGAAGCCATGCGCCGAAACGGAGTCCCGGATCGGACAAGTTTCCGTCTTTGTGGCGGCGTTCACAGAATGCGGCGCGCGATTCGGCGAGACTGCGGATATCGACCGGCGCCGGCTGCGGCCCGCCCGGGAGAGCCGACAGCAACCGCCCCGAACCGGAGAACCCGCCATGTTCAGCCAGGTCATCACCGCGATGAAGTCCGCCCAGGCCCGCGCCGACGCCAGGGTCGTCTACCAGAAGCTGCTGGAGGACGAGCACCTGCTGCGCGACATCGGCGTCAACCGCACCGACGTGCGCCGGGCGATGCAGCGGCGCTGACGGCCGCGCTCTCGCCGATCCCGGCGCCGCCCCACCCGGACCGGCCGGGGCGCGCCGCCGGTCCCGCCCCGGCGGGACGCGGCGCTCAGGCGTGGATCGCGCCGAGGCCGCAGGCCAGCGCCGCTTCGCGCACCGCTTCGGAGAAGGTCGGATGGGCGTGGCAGGTGCGCGCGACGTCCTCGGCGGCGGCGCCGAACTCCATCGCGACGCAGATCTCGTGGATCAGGTCGCCCGCCATCGGGCCGATGATGTGGCAGCCGAGAATGCGGTCGGTCTCCTTGTCCGCGAGGATCTTCACGAAACCGTCGCCGGCGAAATGCGACTTGGCCCGGGCGTTGCCAAGGAAGGGGAACTTGCCGACCTTGTAGGCCCGCCCCGCCGCCTTCAGCGCCTCCTCGGTCGCGCCGACCGATGCGACCTCGGGGGCGGTGTAGATCACCGCGGGGATCACGCCGTAGTTGACGTGGCCATGCTTGCCGGCCAGCGTCTCGGCCACCGCCACGCCCTCGTCCTCGGCCTTGTGCGCCAGCATCGGCCCGGCGATCGCGTCGCCGATGGCGTAGACGCCGGCGACATTGGTGCGCCACTGCGCGTCGGTCTCGATCTGGCCGCGCTTGCTGAAGGCGACCCCCAGCGCTTCCAGCCCGAGGCCCTCGGTGTAGGGCTTGCGCCCGGTCGCGACCAGCACGACGTCGGCGTCGAGGCTCGCCTCGCTGTCGTCCTTGCGCAGCTTGTAGGCGACGCGGCGCTTGCCCTCGACGGTCTCGACGCCCTGCACGGCGGCGCCGAGCACGAAGGTCAGGCCCTGCTTGGTCAGCATCTTCTGAAGCGTGCGGCACAGCTCCAGATCGTTGCCCGGGGTGATCTGGTCGAGATACTCGACCACCGTCACCGCCGACCCCAGCCGCGCATAGACCGAGCCCAGCTCCAGCCCGATCAC
>CAYTMB010000449.1:0-2550 GCA_964438465.1 uncultured Rhodovulum sp.
CGGACGGCGCGCGGCGCTGGGTGATCTACAACGGCGAGGCCGAGGCCAGCCGGGTCGGGCCGGAATGGCACGGCTGGCTGCACCACACCTGGCAGGAGCCGCCGACGGTGTCGCCGCTGCCGCGCAAGGCCTGGGAGAAGCCGCATATCCCGAACATGACCGGGACGGAGGACGCCTATCGCCCGCCGGGCAGCATCCTCGCGCCGAAGGTGCTGGCGCGCAAGGACTACGAAGCCTGGACGCCGGACTGAAGGCCGAGGCGGGGATCATGGCACAGAACAGCGTCGCGGAGACCGCGATCGGGGCCGTGGTGATCGCGGCGGCCCTCGGCTTCGTGCTCTACGCCAGTTCGGTCAGCGGGCGGCAGGCCTCGCGCGACAGCTATCCGCTGACGGCGACGTTCCGCAGCGTCGAGGGGATCGCGGTCGGCACCGACGTGCGGCTGGCGGGGATCCGGGTGGGCACGGTCACCGGGCTCGCGCTCGATCCGGCGAGCTATCAGGCCAAGGCGACGTTCACGGTGCAGAGCGGGCTGGACATTCCCGAGGATTCGGACGTGAAGATCGCGTCGGAGGGGCTGCTCGGCGGCTCGTTCCTCGAGATCACGCCGGGGGCGTCCGAGTTCATGCTGGCCGCGGGGGACGCGGTGGAGAACACCCAGAGCTCGGTCAGCCTGCTGAACCTGCTGATGAAGTTCGGGACCGGGGAATGATCCTGCGGGCCTTCGGTCGCGGCGCCGTGGCGGCGGCGCTGGTCCTCGCCGCGGTCGAGGCGGTGGCGGCGCAATCCGCGGGAACCGCGCCGATCGCCAACAGCCAGGACACGGTGCAGGCCGGCGTCGCCGTGCTGCGCGCCCTCGACACCCTGCAGGGCCGGACCGAGGATCTGACGCTGCGCGTCGGCGAGAGCGCGCGCTTCGGCCAGCTCGACATCGCGCTGCAGACCTGCCGCGTGCCGCGCGAGGCGCCGACCAGCGACGCCTACGCCTTCCTCACCATCCATGACGTCCGCGAGCCGCAGCCGCGGTTCTCGGGCTGGATGTTCGCATCGAGCCCGGCGCTGTCGGCGCTGGACCATCCGCGCTACGACGTCTGGGTGCTGAGCTGCAGCAATCCCTGACGGGGGGTGTCGCGGGGCAGGGCGGCGAAGCGCGCCGGCCGCGCCAGCGCGGCTTCGAGGCGGCGATGGTATTCGGCGCGGGTGATCTCGACCGCGCCGAGGCGGGCGAGATGGTCGGTGACGAACTGGGTGTCGAGCAGTGTGAAGCCGCCGGCGCGCAGCCGGGCGACCAGGGCGATCAGCGCGAATTTCGAGGCGTCGCGGGCGCGGCTGAACATGCTCTCGCCGAAGAAGGCGCCGCCGAGCGCGACGCCGTAGAGCCCGCCGGCCAGCGCACCGTCCCGCCAGATCTCGACGGAATGGGCGTAGCCGCCGCGGTGCAGGTCGAGATAGAGCCGGCGGATGTCGCCGTTGATCCAGGTCTCGGGGCGATCTGCGCAACCGGCCAGCACGCCGGCGAAATCGCGGTCGACGGCGATCTCGACATCGGCGTTGAGAAAACCGCGCGCGAGGCGGCGGGGGACCGCGAGGCCGTCCAGCGGCAGCACGCCGCGGCGCTGCGGATCGATCCAGTAGATCTCGTCCGCGTCGGCGGCGTCGGCCATCGGAAACACGCCCGAGGCGTAGGCCCGCAGCAGAAGCGCCGGGGTGATCTCCGGCCCTTCGTCGCGCATCGGGCTCAGCTCTCGGCCACCCGCTCGAGGAAGTGCTCGAGCCAGTGGATGTTGTAGGCGCCGGCCTGGATGTCGGGCTCGTCGAGCAGGGCGTTGAACAGCGGCGTCGTGGTGTCGACGCCGTCCACGACCAGCTCGCTCAGCGCCCGGCGCAGCCGCGCCAGCGCCAGGTCGCGGGTGCGGGCGTGCACGATCAGCTTGCCGATCAGGCTGTCGTAATAGGGCGGGATCGCGTAGCCGCCGTAGATCGCGCTGTCCATGCGCACGCCGAGGCCGCCGGGGGCGTAGTAGGTGGAGATGCGGCCGGGCGAGGGGCGGAAGTCGGGCAGGCTCTCGGCGTTGATCCGGCATTCCAGCGCATGGCCGGAGGGGATCAGCTCGTCCTGGGTGAAGCTCATCGGCAGGCCGGCGGCGACGCGGATCTGCTCCTGCACGAGGTCGACGTCGTAGATCGCCTCGGTGACGGGATGTTCGACCTGGAGGCGGGTGTTCATCTCGATGAAGAAGAACTCGCCGTTCTCGAACAGGAACTCGATGGTGCCGGCGCCGGCGTAGTTGATGGTGGCCACCGCGTCGGCGCAGATCCTGCCGATGCGCGCGCGGGTCTCGGCGTCGATCACCGGCGAGGGGGCCTCCTCGAACACCTTCTGGTGGCGGCGCTGGAGCGAGCAGTCGCGCTCGCCGAGATGGACGGCGCGGCCCTTGCCGTCGCCGAACACCTGCACCTCGATATGGCGCGGCGTGGTGAGGTAGCGCTCCAGATAGACCTCGTCGTTGCCGAAGGCGGCCTTGGCCTCGGCGCGGGCGGTCTGGAAGG
>CAYTMB010000450.1:0-2542 GCA_964438465.1 uncultured Rhodovulum sp.
TCGCGGCGCCGGGTTCGATCCGCGTGGCGCCTGCGCCGAGCCTAGCGCGGCGGCGCCGCCGCACAACGGGCAAAATGGAAAACCGCTTCGAAGGCGTCGCCGCGCGGCCTATGGTCGCGAAAACGGGGGGATTCGGGATGGTTCATGCGACGGCGGACGGATCGGCGGGCCGGCGGCTGCGGGTCGGCATGGTCGGCGGCGGGCGCGGCGCCTTCATCGGCGCGGTGCATCGCTTCGCCATGCGGCTCGACGACGGGATCGTGCTGGTCGCGGGCGCGCTGTCGGCCGATCCGGAGACCGCCGCCGCCTCGGCCGCCGATCTGGGGATCGCGCCCGACCGCGCCTATGCCGACTGGCGCGAGATGGCGCGCGCCGAGGCGGCGCGGCCGGACGGCATCGAGGCCGTGGTCATCGTCACGCCGAACCACCTGCACGCGCCGGTCGCCACGGCGTTCCTCGAGGCGGGGATCGACGTGATCTGCGACAAGCCGCTGGCGATGAACGTCCCCGAGGCCGAGGCGCTGGCGGCGCTGGCGGCGGCGCGGGGGCGGCTGCTGCTGGTGACGCTCAACAACACCGGCTACGCGATGGTGCGCCAGGCGCGCGAGATGGTGGCGGCGGGCGAGCTGGGGCAACTGGTCTCGGTCCATGCCGCCTATGTGCAGGACTGGCTGACGCGGCCGGTCGATCTGGAGGGCCAGAAACAGGCCGAATGGCGCACGGATCCGGCCCGCGCCGGGCAATCGGCGGTGCTGGCCGACATCGGGGTGCACGCCTACAGCCTCGCCTGCTTCGTCTCGGGTCTCGAGGCCGAGGCGGTGGCGGCCGAGCTGTTCACCGCGGTGCCGGGGCGGCGGCTCGACGACAACGCCCATCTGCTGCTGCGCTGGACCGGCGGGCCGCGCGGAACCCTGGTCGCGAGCCAGACCTCGCCCGGGCATTACAACGACCTGTCGCTGCGGCTCTACGGCGAGCGGGCCGGGCTGGAATGGCGGGCGGAGCGGCCCGAGGAGCTGCGCTTCACCGTCTACGGCGAGGAGAGCCGGACGCTGGTGCGCGGCGGGCACGGCTCGACGGCGGCGAGCCTCGCCGCCTCGCGGATGCCGGCGGCGCATCCGGAGGGCTATATCGAGGCCTTCGCCAATCTCTACCGCGACGCGGCGGCGATCCTGCGCGCCCACCGTGGCGGGGCTGCGCCCGACCCGGCCCGGGTGGCGCTGGTGCCCGACGTCGGCGATGGCCTGCGCGGGCTGCGGCTGATCGCGGCGGCGGTGGAGTCGAACGCCGCCGGCGGCGCCTGGACGCCGACCGGGTCCTGATGCGGTCGGCGCCGGCGCTGGAGGCGGGCCCGACCTTCCTTGCGAAAGGGTGAACGCGGCGAGAATTGTCCGGAAATATCAATGATATAATGCGAGTCGCACGCGTGCGACGGCGCACGGCCCCGGACTTTGCGGGGCAGGCCGGTCACGTCGGCGCCACTGGACAAGGCTGCGCGCCGCGCCGAGACTGCGGTGACGAAGCCGCGGGCGCAACCGATGATCAAGCTCCTTCTCGCCGTCTGCCTCGGCGCCGCGCTCGCCGGCTGCGCGACCTATCCGGCCGGCCAGCCGGTGGTTCGCGGCCCGGCGCCGGCCGGCGGCCCGCCCGTCGCGGCGCCGCCTGCGACGCCGCTCGGGTCGGGGCGCGTCGCCGGCTTCAGCCGCGCCGCGATGCGGATCGAGGCGACCGCCCAGGCGATGTGCCGCGAGGCCGTCCCGCGCGGGCCGGCGGGGCGCTGCGATTTCGAGTACCGGCTGGTCGACGACCCGCGCCTCGGCCCCAACGCCTTCCAGACGCTGAGCCCCGACGGCCGGCCGGTGGTGGCGATGACGACGCAGCTGGTCGCCGCGACCGCGAACGACGACGAGATCGCCTTCGTCCTCGGCCACGAATCGGCGCATCACATCGCCGGGCATCTGGCGCGGACCCAGTCGCAGGCGATGACCGGCGCGCTGGTCCTCGGCGCGCTCGCGACCCTCGGCAACGCCTCGGACCAGGTGGTCAGCGACATGATGGACCTCGGCGCGGCGCTGGGCGGGCGGGCCTACAGCCAGAGCTACGAACTCGAGGCCGACCGGCTCGGCGCCTATATCGCCGCCCGCGCCGGCTACGATCCCGGGCGCGGCGCGATGGTGTTCGCCCGGCCGGTGCTGGCCAGCGGCGGCGGGCTCCTGTCGACCCATCCGGCCTCGGCGCAGCGCCAGGCCGCCGCGGCGGCGACCGCGGCCGAGATCCGGCGCCAGCAGGCCCAGGGCCTGCTGGCGCCGGACCCCGGGCAGGCCGGCCGCGCGCCGGGCGTCGCCTGGTTCGCCGGACGGGGCGGTGACGCGGGCGTGAAGAAAAAGTGACGGCGCCCTGTCTTTTCGCTCTTGCGGCCCCGAGGCGATATCCCTAGATAGCCTTCACCGGAGCGAACGAGGTCCTAGCGGGCCTCTGGAGCGGCGGAAAAAATCTGGGGTTTACGGGCAGCTGGTTGCGCTCAAGGTTTTGGCGCAGTTGGTTT
>CAYTMB010000451.1:0-2532 GCA_964438465.1 uncultured Rhodovulum sp.
CACCACCCCGAGCAGCAGCAGCCGGGTCTCCGCCTTGACCCGTTCGGCCCGGTGCAGCGCGCGCAGCCGCGCGGCGCGCTCCTCGGCCTCGATCAGGTCGGGGTCCTTGCCGGCGGCGCGGGCCGAGAGGATGCGGGCGAGCGGGCGCAGCGGACGGCGGATCATTCGGTTTCTCCGGCGGAATCGGCATCGGTCGCGGTCGGGTCCGCGGCTTCGGGCAGTTCGGGCTCAAGCGGGAAGGCGACCATCGCGGTCTCGCCGAACTGCTCGGGGGTCAGCGGGACCAGCCCCAGCCCCGCCCCGGGCCCCGCCACCAGCGCGGCCAGCCGGTCGGGGCGGTTCAGATACGCCCATTCCGCGCCCAGCACCGCCAGCGCCTCGCGCTCGGCGGCGATCTCGGCGCGCAGGTCGGCCAGCCGGTTCAGCGCCTCCTGCGTCGCGTAGTTCACCCGGTAGGCCCAGGTCGCGCAGACCGCGACCAGCACCGCCGCGGACAGGTACAGCGCCGCCCTCACGGCCGGCCCCCCGTCTCGACCAGCGCCGGCAGGCCGAGCAGCGCCGGATCGACCCGCCCGGCCGGCGCGTCCAGCCGGCGCGCGATCCGCAGCTTCGCCGAGCGCGCCCGGGGGTTGACCGCGACCTCGGCGGCGTCCGCGACGATGGCCTTGCGGGTGGCCAGCGCGAAGGCGGGAACCGCGGCCTCCGCCTCCGGCGCGTAGCGGCTGGCGCGCGGAGCGGCCCCCGAGCGCAGCTGCAGGAAGCGCTTCACGATGCGGTCCTCGAGCGAATGAAACGTCACCACGGCCAGCCAGCCGCCCGGAGCCAGCGCGGCCTCCGCGGCGACCAGCCCACGCACGAGCTCGCCGAGCTCGTCGTTGACCGCGATGCGCAGCGCCTGAAAGCTGCGGGTCGCCGCATGCGGCTGGCCGGGCTTGGGTCGCGGCAGACAGCGCTCGACCACGGCGGCCAGCTCCAGCGTGGTCGCGAACGGCCTGACCTTGCGCGCGGCGACGATGGCCCGGGCGATGCGCCGGGCGGCGCGCTCCTCGCCGTACTGGTGCAGGATGTCGGCGATCAGCGCCTCCGGCGCGGCGTTGACCAGATCCGCCGCCGAGGGTCCGGCCTGCTCCATCCGCATGTCGAGCGGCCCGTCCTTGACGAACGAGAACCCGCGCGCCGCCTGGTCGATCTGCATCGAGGAGACGCCGATATCGAGCACCACCCCGTCGAGCGGCCCGGCCGCGAGCCTGTCGAGATCGCCGAACCGCCCGGCGCGCAGGTCCAGCCGGTCGCCATAGGCGCCCGCCCAGACCGCCGCCCGGTCCAGCGCCTCCGGATCGCGGTCGACCCCGATCACCCGCGCGGCGCCGGCGTCGAGCAGCCCGCGGGCGTAGCCGCCGGCGCCGAAGGTGCCGTCGAGCCAGACCCCGCGCACCGGCGCCACCGCCGCGAGGATCGGCTCGAGCAGCACCGGCACATGCGGCCCCAGCGGCGCCATGATCATGCCCCGCCTCCGCCCGGCAGGCGCGAGCGGTCGAGCAGCGCGAAGACGTCGCGGCCGCCCTGCGCCGCCCGGCGCTCGGCGCGTTCGGCGAGATCGGCGGCATAGGCGCGCGGCTCCCAGATGTGGAAGCTCTCGCCCATGCCGGCGAAGGTCGCCTCGTCCTCCAGCCCGATGGTCTCGCGCAGCTTCTGGCTCAGCACGATCCGGCCGTTTTCGTCGAGCGCGGCGTAGGTCGACTGGGTGTTGAGGAAATACTCCAGCTCCTCGCGTTCTTCGCTGAAGGCGGGGTAGGTCGAGACGATGGCGTCGATCTCCTCCATCGCGCGGATGGTGAAGCACTCGAGCCGCCGCCGCGCGGTGCGGCCGTGGATGATGACGAGGTTGGGGTTCAGCCCTTCGGCCCACTCCGGGTCGGCCTCTTCGAGCACCCGGCGGAACGGGGCGGGGATCGACACGCGACCCTTCGTGTCCACCTTGTGGACCGACTCGCCCCTGAACCGCCGTGCCACCCGGCCTTACTCCCGTCTCACTGCACTCCGGAGACAAAGCGGCGGGCCGTGCTGCCTGAAAGCACGACCCGCCCCTGGTCCCCTTTGGGTCCCTCGACCCGACTGCGCCGCTTTGCGCGCCTGCTCGTTTTTTTCCGCGTCGGGCCTTCGTCGTCTGTGGAGAGCTGCGGGCCTGTATGAAACCTGCCGATTTTCGCCTCGGGTCTTGTCGCCCTTGGATGTAAGCCGCCGCCTTCCGCAAGAATCTTCTAGCATGGGAGACCATGGGAAACAATGGGAATTTGCCCACACAACCTTTCGAGCGCCGATTTTTCGTGGCGAAAATACCTCTGTCGAGCGAAAAATGCTTGGGCGAGAGATTTTCTTGTATGTTGGGCGCCGTGGCGCCACAAGATATGGGAACAATCATGGATTGTGCTATCCTGATGAAATATCTCTAAAGTTGTTCACGGCGCCCGGAAAGGCGCGTTTCCCCTGCGAATCGCTCCGGGTGGCGCCATTTCCCACAAGCGAGTCGGC
>CAYTMB010000452.1:0-2528 GCA_964438465.1 uncultured Rhodovulum sp.
CGATCCGCAATTCGGGCCTCGGGATCAACCCGCAGATGGACGGCACCATCCTGCGCCTGCCGATCCCCGAGCTGAACGAGGAGCGGCGGCGCGAGCTGACCAAGGTCGCCGGCCAGTACGCCGAACACGCCCGCATCGCGGTGCGCAACGTGCGCCGCGACGGCATGGACCAGCTGAAGAAGGCCAAGGCCGCCGGCATGTCCGAGGACGACCACAAGATGTGGCAGGACGAGATCCAGGATCTGACCGACGCGGCGATCAAGCGCATCGACGCGGCCCTCGAGGCGAAACAAGACGAAATCATGCAGATCTGACGTGGGCGAGGCGTTCGGGACCGAGTGGGAGTGCGAATGTACGAGTTGAGTTCCCCGGCCGGGACCCCGGGTCCGGCGCATGTGGCGATCATCATGGACGGCAACGGCCGCTGGGCCGAAAGCCGCGGCCTGCCGCGGCTGGCGGGGCACAAGCGCGGCGCCGACCGGGTCCGCGAGATCGTCGAGGCCTGTCCCGACCTCGCGATCACCCATCTGACGCTGTTCGCCTTCTCGACCGAGAACTGGAAGCGGCCGCCGGTCGAGGTGATCGGCCTGTTCCGGCTGTTCCGGCGCTACATCAAGAAGGAGGGCGCGCGCCTCGTGGCCGAGGGCGTGCGCGTGCGCTTCATCGGCGGGCGCGAGCGGCTCGAGGCCGACCTGCAGGCGCTGATGGCCGGGCTCGAGGCGCAGACCCTCGCCAACGACCGGCTGCATCTCACCGTCGCGATCAACTACGGCGGCCGCGACGAGCTGCTGCGCGCGACCCGGCGCGTCGCCGAGGCGGTGCGCGCCGGTGACCTCTGCGCCACCGACATCACGCCGCAGACCATCGAGGCGCATCTCGACACCGCCGGCCTGCCCGACCCCGACCTGATCCTGCGCACCTCGGGCGAATACCGGGTCTCGGGCTTCCTGCCCTGGCAGTCGGCCTATTCCGAATTCGCCTTCATCGACACCCGCTGGCCGGACTTCACCGCCGAGATGTTCGCGGCCCAGGTGCGCGGCTTCGGGCGGCGCGAGCGCAGGTTCGGCGCCGTGGCCGGATGACCGCGCCCCGGCCCGGGCCGGCGAAGTTCGGCGACCTCGGGCCGCGGCTGGCCTCCGGCCTCGCGATGGCGGCCGCGGCGCTCGCCGTCGTCTGGCTCGGCGGCGCTTGGCTGGCGCTGGCCGCCGCCGCGATCACCGCGCTGATGCTGTGGGAGCTTCGCCGGATCGCGACCGGCGACGGCGCGGCGCTCGCGCCGCGGATGCTGCTGCTCGGCGGCGCCGGCGCGCTCGGCGTGCTGGCGGCCTGGGGCCTGAACCCGGCCGCCGCCTTCGCGCTGGTCTACGCCGGCGCCGCGGCGGTGTTCCTGAGCGAAGTCCCCGCGGCGCGCGGCCTGCTCGCGGCCGGCCTCGTCTATCTCGCGACGGCGATGGCGGTGCTGCTGGCGATGCGGGCGGGGCCCGACGGCTTCGCCGTGCTGATCTGGCTCGTGCTCGTGGTGATCGCCGCGGACGTCTGCGCCTATTTCGTCGGCCGTTCGGCGGGCGGCGCGAAGCTCTGGCCCGCGGTCTCCCCCGGCAAGACCTGGTCCGGCGCGCTCGGCGGCCTCGCCGGCGCCGCGGTCGTCGGCCTCGCCTTCGCCGCGGCGCAGGGCTGGAGCCTGCCGCGCAGCGGCGCGCTGAGCATCGGCGTCGCCGTCGCCTCGCAGGCGGGCGACCTGCTGGAAAGCGCGGTCAAGCGCCGGTACGGCGTCAAGGACGCGAGCCGGCTGATCCCCGGCCACGGCGGGCTGCTCGACCGTCTCGACGGCGTGCTGGGCGGGCTGTGGTTCTTCGCGCTCTATGTCCTGTTCGGCGGCGGGCCGCTGTCGTGAGGCGGCGGGTCAGCCTCTTCGGCGCCACCGGCTCGGTCGGCTGCAACACCGTCTCGCTGATCGAGGCGCAGGGCGGCGCGGCGGCCTACGAGGTGGTGGCGCTGAGCGGCGCCGGCAATGTCGATCTGCTCGCCGAGCAGGCCCGCCGGCTGCGCGCGCGCATCGCGGTCACCGCCGATCCGGCCTGCTACGCCGCGCTGCGCGCCGCCCTCGCCGGAAGCGGCGTCGAGGCGGCGGCCGGGCCCGAGGCGCTGGTCGCGGCGGCGGCCGAGCCGGCCGACTGGACGATGTCGGCCATCGTCGGCGCCGCCGGCCTCGCGCCCGGCCTCGCGGCGGCGGCGCGCGGCGGCGTGCTGGCCCTCGCCAACAAGGAGAGCCTCGTCTGCGCCGGCGACCTGCTGCGGCGGACCTGCGCCGCCGGCGGGGCCACGCTGATCCCGGTCGACAGCGAGCACAGCGCGATCTTCCAGGCGCTGCGCGGCGAGCGCGGGTCGGAGGTCGAGCGCATCATCCTGACCGCCTCGGGCGGGCCGTTCCGCGACTGGAGCCGCGCGGCGATGGCGCGCGCCACAGTGGCGCAGGCGGCGGCGCATCCGAAGTGGTCGATGGGGCGGCGCATCTCCATCGACAGCGC
>CAYTMB010000453.1:0-2520 GCA_964438465.1 uncultured Rhodovulum sp.
CGGATCCCGAGCCGGCGGGCGGTGCGGATGATCCGCCGGGCGATCTCGCCGCGATTGGCGATCAGCAGGCTGTCGATCATGGCGTCACATCCGGAACAGGCCGAACTGCGCGCGGTCCGGGATCGGCGCGTTCAGCGTGGCGGAGAAGGCGAGGCCCAGCACGTCGCGGGTCTGCGCCGGGTCGATGATCCCGTCGTCCCACAGCCGGGCGCTGGCGTGGTAGGGATCGCCCTCCCGCTCGAACCTCTCCCGGATCGGGGCCTTGAAGGCCTCCGCCTCCGCCGCGCTCCAGCGCGCGGCGTCGCGGTGCACGGTCGCCAGCACCGAGGCCGCCTGCTCGCCGCCCATCACCGAGATCCGGCTGTTCGGCCAGGTGAACAGGAAGCGCGGCCCGTAGGCCCGGCCGCACATGCCGTAGTTGCCCGCGCCGAAGCTGCCGCCGATCAGCACGGTGACCTTTGGAACCTGCGCCGTCGCCACCGCCGTCACCAGCTTGGCGCCGTTCTTGGCGATGCCTTCCGCCTCGTAGCGCCCGCCGACCATGAAGCCGGAGATGTTCTGCAGGAACAGCAGCGGCGTGCGCCGCTGGCAGGCCAGCTCGATGAAATGCGCGCCCTTCAGCGCGCTTTCGGAGAACAGCACGCCGTTGTTGGCGAGGATCGCCACCGGGACGCCCCAGATCCGCGCGAAACCGCAGACCAGCGTCGCCCCGTAGAGCGGCTTGAACTCGTGCATCTCCGACCCGTCGACGATCCGCGCGATCACCTCGCGCACGTCGTAGCCGGCGCGCAGGTCGCCCGGGACGATGCCGTAGATCTCCGCCGGATCGAACAACGGCGGGCGTGGCGGCGCGAGGTCGATATCGACGCGTTTGGGGCGATTGAGCGTGGCGACGATCTCGCGCACGATCAGCAGCGCATGGGCGTCGTCCTCGGCGACATGATCGACGACGCCGGACCGCCGGCCGTGGGTCTCCGCGCCGCCCAGGTCCTCGGCGCTGATCACCTCGCCGGTCGCGGCCTTGACCAGCGGCGGGCCGGCGAGGAAGATCGTGCCCTGGCCGCGCACGATCACGGTTTCGTCCGACATCGCCGGCACATAGGCGCCGCCGGCCGTGCAGCTTCCCATCACGCAGGCGATCTGCGCGATTCCCTCCGCCGACATCCGCGCCTGGTTGTAGAAGATCCGCCCGAAATGGTCGCGGTCGGGAAAGACGTCGGCCTGGTGCGGCAGGTTCGCGCCGCCGGAATCGACGAGGTAGAGGCAGGGCAGGCGGTTCTCGAGCGCGATCTCCTGCGCGCGCAGGTGCTTCTTCACCGTCATCGGGTAGTAGGCGCCGCCCTTCACCGTGGAATCGTTGGCGAGGATCATCACCTCGCGCCCGGCGACGCGGGCGACGCCGCCGATCGCGCCGGCGCCGGGCGCCTCGCCGCCATACATGTCGAAGGCGGCAAAGGCGCCGATCTCGAGGAACGGCGACCCCGGATCGAGCAGCCGCTGGATCCGCTCGCGCGGCAGCAGCTTGCCCCGCTTCACATGCCGCTCCCGCGCGGCGGCGGAGCCGCCGAGCGCGACCTGCGCGGCCCGCGCCCGCAATTCCTCCGCAAGCGCGGCGTTCGTCGTCTGGTTGGCGGCGAAGTCGGCGCCGTCGCGATCGATGCTGGTCGACAGAACGCTCACCGGAAGCTCCTGACCCGAACGGAGTGCCTCGCGGGTGTATCACGCTTTCGACCGGGAGGAATCGCTTCGCCGCGCGAAAATGGCGAAAACCCGCGGCGAAGCCCCGCTTGCCGCTCCGCCGAATCGCGTCTATTAGGCGGGCATGGCCCGCGTTTTCGACATGGACGACCACGCCCGGCTGCCCTGGCGCTTCTTCGGCCGGGACCTGGGTCTACGCGCCGTCGCCTGACGGCCGCCGCCGCACGCCTGATCGTCCCTGTCCCCGACCCGCCCGGAGTCCGCACATGTCCGCCCCCAAGACCCTTTATGACAAGATCTGGGACGCCCATCTCGTCGACGAGGCGCCCGACGGCACCTGCCTGCTCTACATCGACCGCCATCTGGTGCACGAGGTCACCAGCCCGCAGGCCTTCGAAGGCCTGCGCATGGCCGGCCGCAAGCCGCGCGCGCCGGAGAAGACCGTGGCGGTGCCGGACCACAACGTGCCGACCACGACCGACCGGGCCAAGGGCATCGACGATCCCGAGAGCCGGATCCAGGTCGAGGCGCTGAAACGGAACGCCGAGGACTTCGGCATCGAATACTACGGCGTCGAGGACGTCCGGCAGGGGATCGTGCACATCATCGGCCCCGAGCAGGGCTGGACCCAGCCCGGCATGACCATCGTCTGCGGCGACAGCCACACCGCGACCCACGGCGCCTTCGGCGCGCTCGCGCACGGCATCGGCACGAGCGAGGTCGAGCATGTGCTCGCCACCCAGACGCTGATCCAGCGCAAAGCGAAGAACATGCGCGTCGAGGTCAAGGGCGCGCTCGGGCCGGGGGTGACGGCCAAGGACA
>CAYTMB010000454.1:0-2513 GCA_964438465.1 uncultured Rhodovulum sp.
CATCGTGGTCTCGCTCGGGGCGCTGGCGATCTACCGCGGCATGATCGTGGTGATCGGCCGCGGCGACCAGGTCAACGCCGGCGAGATGGGCGCGAGCTTCCAGGCCTTCCCCAAGCTCTCGATCCTCGGCCTGACCTCGCCGTTCCTGATCGCGGTCCTGCTCGCGGTCGCGGCGCATGTGTTCCTGACGCGCAGCCGCACCGGCCGCGGCCTCTATGCGGTCGGCGGCAATCCGGTGGCGGCGCGCTACTGCGGCGTCTCGCTCGAACGCTCCCAGCTGCTGGTCTATATCCTGTCGGGCGCCATCGCCGGGCTGTGCGGCTATCTCTGGGTCGCGCGCTACGGCGTCGCCTATTCCGAGATCGCGCTCGGCTACGAGCTGACCGTGATCGCCGCCTGCGTGATCGGCGGCGTCTCGATCGGCGGCGGCGTCGGCACCGTGCCCGGCGCCCTGCTCGGGGCGCTGTTCCTCGGCACGGTGGTCAACGCGCTGCCGACCATGCAGGTCTCGCCGTTCTGGCAGATGGCCATCGCCGGCGCGGTCATCCTCGGCGCCGTGGTGCTGAACGCGCGGGCCGAGGCGCGGCCGGAAAAGCTCATTCTCCCCGAGGCCCGCCGGGCCGGAAAGGCGGCGCGGACATGAGCGACGCAGCGGACCGCCCGGCCCGCGCCGCCACGCCCGACCGGCTGCGCAAGGGCTGGGCCACGGCGCTGACCAGCTGGGAGGCGATCCTCGTCCTGCTGCTGGTCGGGGTCTTCGTCGGCAACGCCCTGGCGACGCCGTGGTTTCTCGACGTCTACAACCTCGCCGACGCCACCTACAACTTCTCGGAGAAGGCGATCATCGCGCTGGCGATGGCGCTGCTCATCCTCGTGCGCGAGATCGACCTGTCGGTCGGCGCCATCGTGGCGCTGGCGGCGCTCTGCATCGGCTACGCCGCCGAAGCCGGGCTCGGCGCGCCCGGCCTCGTGCTCGTCGGCCTCGCGGTCGGGCTCGGCTGCGGCATGGTCAACGGCGCGCTGGTCACGCGGGTGGGCGTGCCCTCCATCGTGGTCACCATCGGCACCATGTCGCTGTTTCGCGGCGTCGCCCAGGTGACGCTGGGCGATCAGGCGCTGACCGCCTTCCCGCCCGGCTTCACCGCGCTCGGCCAGTCCTACCTCGTCAACCCGCCGCCGCTGCCGCTGTCCTTCGCGCTGTTCCTCGGGCTGGCGGTCGCGTTCGGGGTGTTCCTGCATTTCACCGCGACGGGCCGCAAGCTGTTCGCCATCGGGGCCAACCCGGTCGCGGCGCAGTTCTCCGGCGTGCGCGTGGCGCGGCTGCGCTTCGGGCTGTTCGCGCTGTCGGGCCTGCTGTCGGGCCTCGCCGCGGCGCTTCTCGTCGCGCGCTTCGGGGTGGTGCGGCCCAACATCGCGCTCGGCTGGGAGCTCGACGTCATCACCGTGGTGATCTTCGGCGGCGTCTCGATCGCCGGCGGCGTCGGCTCGATCCCCGGCGTGGTGCTGGCCGCGCTGGTGCTCGGCTTCGCCACCTTCGGGCTGACGCTGCTGAACGTGCCCGGCATCGTCATCAGCGTGATGCTCGGCCTGCTGCTGATCGTCTCGATCGCCGCCCCGATCGTGCTGAAGCGGATCTTCGCGCGCTGAACCACCGGGCGCCGCGATTGGCGCGTTGACCTGCGCCGCGCGGCGCAGGATGAACGGGCGCATAACCGCCCAATGCAGGGAGTCCCCAGCCAATGCCGTCGCTCGTCATCGATCCGCCCGCCCCCCCGCTCGCGCCCGTGCAGGGCTCGGAGGCGGCGTTTCCGGTGCGCCGGGTCTACTGCATCGGCCGCAACTACGCCGCGCACGCCGTCGAGATGGGCCACGACCCCGACCGCGAGCCGCCGTTCTTCTTCCAGAAGAACCCCGACAACCTCGATTTCAGCGGCGAGTTCCCCTATCCGGCCCAGAGCGGGGACGTGCACCACGAGATCGAGCTGGTGGTGGCGCTCGGCAGGGGCGGCGCCGACATCCCGGTCGCGCAGGCGCTGGACCATGTCTGGGGCTACGGCGTCGGGCTCGACATGACCCGGCGCGACCTGCAGGACGTCGCCAAGCAGATGCGCCGGCCCTGGGAGATCGCCAAGGCCTTCGAGCGCTCGGCGCCGATGGGGCCGCTGCGCCCGGCCGCCGGGATCGGCCACCCTTCGGCCGGCCGCGTCGTGCTCAAGGTCAACGGCGCGGTCCGCCAGGCGGGCGATCTCGACCAGATGATCTGGAAGACGCCGGAGATCATCGCCCATCTCTCGCGGTACTTCGAGCTCGCGCCCGGCGACCTCATCATGACCGGCACGCCCGCGGGGGTCGGCGCCGTGGCGCGCGGCGACGTGATGGAGGCGCATGTCGAGGGCGTCGGCGACCTGACGGTGCGCGTGGTCTGATACGAACTCCGCCTGATCGCCTCGGGTCGCGCCCCTTCGAAAGACGCCCGCGCCCCGGATCGCATCAGCGGGGCATTGCCCCGCGCG
>CAYTMB010000455.1:0-2512 GCA_964438465.1 uncultured Rhodovulum sp.
CTTCGAGGCCTGGCTGCTGATCCGCGGCATCCGCACCCTCTACCTGCGCTACGAGCGCGCCAGCGCCAGCGCGCTCGCCATCGCGCGGCGCATGGCCGCGCATCCGGGCGTCGCGCGCACGCTCTACCCCGGGCTGCCCGACCATCCCGGCCACGACATCGCCGCGCGGCAGATGACCGGCGGCTTCGGCGGGATGCTGTCGCTCCTCGTCAACGGAACCGAGGCCCAGGCCCGCGACGTGGCGCGCTTCGCGCTGGTCTTCGTGCCGGCCACCTCGCTCGGCGGCGTCGAGAGCCTGATCGAGCACCGCCGCGCCGTCGAGGGGCCGCAGTCGCTGACCCCGCCGACGCTGCTGCGGCTGTCGGTCGGCATCGAGGATCCCGCCGATCTGATCGCCGACCTCGAACAGGCGCTGGAGCGGGCCGGATGCGCCGGCTGAGCCAGCCGCCGCGCGACCCGGCCTTCGTCCAGGACCCCTACCCCTTCTACGACCGCGCCCGCGCCGCCGGGCCGCTGTTCTTCTGGGAGGACTACGGCCACCCCTGCGCCGCCGGCCACGACGCGGTCAGCGCGCTGTTGCGCGACCGCCGGCTCGGCCGCGAGCCGCCCGCGGATCTGCGCCCGGCCCGGCCGGCGCATCTCGCCGACTTCTACGCGCTCGACGACCTCTCGATGCTCGACCGCGAGCCGCCGGCGCACACCCGGCTGCGCGGCCTGGTGCTGCGCGCCTTCACCTCGCGGCGGATCGCGGCGCTGGAGCCGGGGATCGCGGCGCTGGCGGACGAGCTGATCGACGGCCTCGAGACGCCGGAGTTTGACCTGCTGCCCGCCTTCGCCGAGCAACTGCCGGTGATCGTGATCGCCCGGCTGCTCGGCGTGCCCGAGGACATGGCCGGCCAGCTGCTCGGCTGGTCGCATGCGATGGTCGCGATGTACCAGGCCCGCCGTGACCGCGCCGTCGAGGACGCCGCCAACGCCGCGGCGCGCGACTTCGCCGCCTATCTGCGCGGCCATGTCGCCGCCCGCCGCGCCGCGCCGCGCGACGACCTGCTGACCGAGCTGATCGCCGCCGAGGCGGATGGCGACCGCCTCTCGACCGACGAGCTGATCGCGACCTGCGTGCTGCTGCTCAACGCCGGCCACGAGGCGACCGTGCACGCCATCGCCAACGGCGTGCGCGCGATCCTCGCCGCCGGGGCCGACCCCGCCCGGCTGTTCGCCACCCCGGCCGCCACCGCGGCGACCGTCGAGGAGGTGCTGCGCTTCGACCCGCCGCTGCATCTGTTCACCCGCATCGCCCTGCAGGACGTCGAGGTCCTCGGCTGCGCCCTGCCCCGCGGCGCCACCGTCGGCTGCCTGCTCGCCGCCGCGAACCGCGACCCGGCGCGTTACGCGAACCCGGGCGCCTTCGCGCCCGGCCGGGCCGGCCCGGCCCAGCTCGCCTTCGGCGCCGGCCTGCATTTCTGCGTCGGCGCGCCGCTGGCGCGGCTGGAGCTGGCCGTGGCGCTGCCGCGGCTGTTCGCCCGGCTGCCCGGGCTCGCACTGGCGGAGTCCGCGGTCTACGCCGACCGCTACCATTTCCGCGGCCTGGAGCGGCTGCGGCTGCGCGCGGACCGCAGGACCGCGGCGTGAGCCTGCCGGCCTGCGTCCCGCGGCCGGCCTGCGCGCCCGCGCGGCGCCCGGCTGAACGCCCGGCCGGTCGAGGAATTCGAGCTGTTCGCGGGCTGACTGCGCCGAGAATCGACCTTTCGGAAATCGCAAAAATCGCTACAGGTTTCAGTCTGAAAAGACTCACCCTGGGGACACCATGCTCAAGAAACTGACGGCCGAGGCGCTCGGCACCTTCGTGCTGGTATTCGGCGGCTGCGGCAGCGCCGTGCTCGCCGCCGGCTTTCCGGATCTCGGGATCGGCTTCGTCGGCGTGTCGCTGGCGTTCGGCCTCACCGTGCTGACGATGGCCTATGCCGTGGGCGGCATCTCGGGCGGGCATTTCAACCCCGCGGTCACGCTCGGCCTCGCCGTCGCCGGCCGCTTCGAATGGTCCGAGCTGGTCCCCTACTGGGTCGCCCAGCTGGTCGGCGGCTTCGTCGCGGCGGTCATCCTCTATGTCATCGCCTCGGGCCAGGCCGGCTGGACCGGTCCGGGCGGCTTTGCGGCGAACGGCTTCGGCGCCAACTCGCCCGGCGGCTACGGGCTGGTGCCGGCGCTGACGATCGAGATCGTGCTCACGGCGTTCTTCCTGATCGTGATCCTCGGCGCCACCCAGCGCGGCGCGCCCGCCGGTTTCGCCCCGATCGCCATCGGCCTCGCGCTGACGCTGATCCACCTGATCGCGATCCCGGTGACCAACACCGCCGTCAACCCGGCCCGCGCCACCGCGGTGGTGTTCTTCGCCCAGTCCGCCGACGGCGCCCCGAGCTACCTGTCGCAGCTCTGGGTGTTCTGGGTCGCGCCGCTGGTCGGCGCCGCCCTCGGCGCGCTGATCTGGGACAACCTGCTCGAGAACGACTGA
>CAYTMB010000456.1:0-2506 GCA_964438465.1 uncultured Rhodovulum sp.
TATCTGTATTTTATCGACTTTATCCGTGCCTTTAACCCGATCTTCATACCATGCGACCCGGGCTGGATCGCGGCGCATGGTATGAAGATCGGGTTAAAGGCACGGACTTTTTCATTGTAGTTCAATGACTTGCCAGGGTGGGCACGCGTGCCCACCCGCGCGCCTTGCGCCCACCCCGTCCCGGCACTGGAAATTCGCCGCGATGGGGAGGATACAGGCGGATATCCAGCGCGTCTGTTCGCTGGCGCCGCGCCGCCAGCGACCTCCATCCGGAAAAGCGAGCCGATGAACACCTTCTGCCTGACCGTGCAATGCGTCTCGACCCGCGGCATCGTCGCCGCGCTCACCACCTATCTCGCCGAGAACGGCTGCAACATCACCGACAGCGCCCAGTTCGACGACCGCGAGACCGGCCAGTTCTTCATGCGCGTGAGCTTCATCTCCGAGACCGGGACCCCGCTCGCGGCGCTCGACAGCGGCTTCGCCCGCGTCGCGGACCGCTTCGGGATGGACTTCACCTTCCACGACACCGCCCGCAAGATGAAGGTCGTGGTCATGGTCTCGCGCTTCGGCCACTGCCTGAACGACCTGCTGTACCGCTGGCGCATCGGCGCGCTGCCCATCGACCTCGTGGGGGTGATCTCCAACCACATGGACTACCAGAAGGTGGTGGTGAACCACGACGTGCCGTTCCACTGCATCGAGGTCACCCGCGAGACCAAGCGCGAGGCCGAAGCCCGGCAGATGGAGATCGTGGCGAAATCCGGCGCCGAGCTGATCGTGCTCGCGCGCTACATGCAGGTGCTGTCCGACCGGATGTGCGCCGAGATGTCGGGACGGATCATCAACATCCACCACTCCTTCCTGCCGAGCTTCAAGGGCGCCAACCCCTACCGGCAGGCCTACGAGCGCGGGGTGAAGCTGATCGGCGCGACCTCGCACTACGTCACCGCCGATCTCGACGAGGGCCCGATCATCGAGCAGGACATCGTCCGCGTCACCCACGCCCAGAGCGTCCAGGACTACGTCAGCCTCGGCCGCGACGTCGAGAGCCAGGTCCTCGCCCGCGCCGTGCACGCGCATATCCACAACCGGGTCTTCATCAACCGCGACAAGACCGTGGTGTTTCCGGCAAGCCCGGGAAGCTACGCCTCCGAGCGGATGGGCTGAGCCACCGCCGCGCGCGAGACGCCGAGGCGGCTTGCGCCCTCTCGGCGCCCGGGGATAAACAACGCTGGCCGCGTCCGCGGCCCGACGGAGCCGGCTCCGCGGCGTTTCCCGACAACGACCCGATAGGAGTAGCTGATGCCGAGGACCGTTCAGGCTTCCGTCCTGCGCAGCCAATGCGCCGACATCCTGGCCGGGGCCGGCAGCGCGCCGGCCGAGGCGCGGCAGGTGGCCGACAACCTCGTCCTCGCCAACCTCAGCGGCCACGATTCCCACGGCGTGGGCATGCTGCCGCGCTACGTCGACGCGATCGCCGAAGGCGGCCTCACCCCCAACGCCTCGGTCGAGGTCAGGCTCGACATCGGGACGATGCTGGCGCTCGACGGCCGCCACGGCTACGGCCAGATCGTCGGCGTGCAGGCGATGGATCTCGGCATCGCGCGCGCGAAGGCGCACGGCAGCTGCATCATGACGCTGGCCAGCGCGCATCACCTCGGCCGCATCGGGCATTTCGCCGAGATGGCGACGGCGCAGGGCCTGATCTCGATGCATTTCGTCAACGTGCTGTCGCGCCCCGTCGTGGCGGCCTGGGGCGGCGGCGACGGGCGCTTCGGCACCAACCCGTGCTGCATCGGCATCCCGCTGGCCGGCGCGGAGCCGTTCGTGCTCGACTTCGCCACCAGCCGCGTCGCGCAGGGCAAGATGCGGGTCGCGCACAACAAGGGCCTGCGCGTGCCGCCGGGCCACCTGATCGACGAGCACGGCCGCCCGACCGACGATCCGGGCGTGGTGGTGGTGCCGCAGAGCGACGGGCTGTTCGGCGCGCTGATGACCTTCGGCGAGCACAAGGGCTACGGCATCGCGATCGCCTGCGAGCTGCTCGGCGGCGCGCTGTCGGGCGGCGGAACCTGGCGTCGGCCGGCCGACGCCGCGCGCACCGTGCTCAACGGCATGCTCGCCGTGCTGATCGACCCGGCGCGGCTCGACCCGCAGGCCGACTTCGACGCCGAGGCGCGGGCCTTCATCGAATGGCTGCGGCAGGGTCCGGTCGGCGCCGGCTTCGACCACGTCCAGATCGCCGGCGAGCCCGAGCGCGCGGCGCGCGCCGCGCGCGCGCGCGACGGGATCGAGGTGGACGACGCCACCTGGGACGAAATCCTGGCCGCGGCGGCGAAGGTCGGCGTCAGCCTGGGCTGACCCGGGGCCCGGCCGGCGGAGCCGCCGCGCGGGCGCTCATATTGATTGATTGCCTCTTGACTGCCCCGGGTCGCGCCCCTCCGCGAGACGTGCGCCCCGGATCGCATCAGCGGGGCGCCGCCCCGCGCGATCCGGTCGCCCG
>CAYTMB010000457.1:0-2501 GCA_964438465.1 uncultured Rhodovulum sp.
GGCTTTCAGCGACGCCGGCGAGGGCGTCCTTGAGCGACCGGGCGCCGGTGATGGCGTCGGCGAAGGCATCGCCGAGGCCCTGGCCCATGCGCTCGCCGGCCCGCTCTACCCGCTCCAGCTCCACCTCGTGCAGCCGTCTGGCCTCCGCGACCAGCCCCTCTAGATGGCGCTGCGCATCCCGAGCCTCGGCGCCGATCCGCGACAGGCCGCGGCGACCACCCCCGGCCCCGGTTGCCGCATCGATCGCGTCGCCCAGGTCAGAGACCTCGCCGCCCAGAACGGCCGTGGTATTCGCGGCCCGGCTCTCGGCCTCGGCGTAGTGCAGCAGGTTGCGCCTGGCCTCTTCGAGAGCAACCTCGGCTTTGGCCAGTTCATCGCTGAGGTTCGCAAACGGCGAAGGCGCGCCGAAGGCATCCCCTACCGCGCGATAGGCCTCGTCCATCCCCGCCGGGACGTTCGCGATGGTCTCGCGCAGGTTGTCGACGTTGGCCTGAGCGGTCTTCAGGCCGTGCTGCAAGGTGTCGAGCCGGCTACGGCCGAGGATGCCGAGATCCTGCATGAATTGCCGATGCACACGCCCCACCGTGACGAGCGCCGAGGCCAGCTCTCCGAACAGGGCGATCAGCGGTCGCATGTCGTTCGCGATCTGCACCATGTTCTCAGCGATCTGCACCAGTGCCGGCGCGAGAGCAGCCATGAGTTGCGTCGCCATCCCGCGGGCGACAGCGCCGAGCCGGGTCAATGCGTCGTTGAAGCGCTCCGCTTCGCCCGCAGTTTTCTGCGAGATGACCAGCCCGGCCTTTTGCGCCTCTTCGCCCATTGAGCGCAGCGCGGCGCCGCCGCCGTTCAACAGCGGGATCATCTGGGCGCCACCACGCCCCATCAGCTCCATCGCCGCCGCCGTCTTCCGCGCCCCGTCCGGCATCTTGGCGAACTGGTCGGCCAGGTCGTGCAGCACCTCTTCCGTCGAGCGCAGCGTGCCGTCCGCGTTCTTGAACTCGACCCCCACGGCCTTGAACGCCTCGACCGACGCCTTGGTCCCGCGCGACGCATCGACCATGTTCCGCGCGAGTCGCTGCACCCCCGTGCCCAGCGTCTGCAAGGACACGTCCGACAGGTCGGCCGCGTACTTCAGCCGCGACAGTTCCTCGACCGGCAGGCCGAACTTCTGGGCGGCCTTGCCCATCTCGTCGGCGGCGTCGATCGCGCCCTTGACCGCCACGCCAATTCCGGTCGCGACAGTCGCGCCAATGGCCGCCAGCGGCAGGATCGCCTTGCGGAAGGTGGCCCCGAAGCCCTGCAGCTTCGATCCGGCGTCCTTCAGGCCGGCGGAAAACGCGGCCGTGTCTATGCCGAGGTTTACTCGGAGGGCGCCGACAACTGCGGTGGTCATCTGTATGTCTCCCGTTTCATGCCGGCCGCGCGCTCCAGCTCGCGCCGCTGCTCCATCGCCTTCGCCCAGAACTCCCGCCGCTCTTCGCCGTAATATTCGGGGAACCGCTCGCCCGTGGCGTCGATCGGGGATTCCTGCCAGGGGCGCACCCGCAGCGCGAGGTTGAGGCGCGTGCGGGCGTCGAGGTGGTCAAGGCACGTCTGGCAGTTGTCGCCGCAGTCCATGCCCATCGGGCACGTCGTCTCGCGGCGACAGGCGCTAAAGGTGGCCAGGGTGCGCATGGCCACCTCGAAGGCCGCCACCGCCTCGGGGGTGATGCGCCAGTCCCGGAGCTTGCTGCCGCGACGCTTCACCGGCATGGCGGCTCCCCGAATGCGTCCAGCGCCCACGGGACGGCCCGGACATCGCTAGGCTGCCTCGACGCCATGTACTCCGAGCCAAGCCGTTGCCACGCCTCGCGCGCAGCACGGTAGGCCGCGACGTGGGCCGCGACGGTCTCGTCTGACGGCGCCCTGATCGCGCGCCATCCCTTCCGCTGCGCTTCGGCGAACCGGTCCGCCATCTCCTTCAACCCGTCGGGCGAGCCGGCAGCGGCGCTGCCCTCGATACCGAGCCCGGCGAGGTCGTCGAAGTCGTCGTAGCCGCTGCCGAACGTCTCGCGCCATGCGGCGAGTTCGTCTACCCGGCGCTTAGCGGCCCGTCGTTTCACTGGCATCCTAGATCCTCCTATTGCTCCGAAGCCCCGGCGGGCGGCTGCGGTCCGGCGCGGCCTCAACGTCAAGATCCAGCTCGCGGATCAGCCGGGCGGCGGCCGTGCGGGCGTCGCGCTCGATCGCGACCGCCGGGTGCGCCTTGATCCCGCCGTCGCCGGTCTTCACTGTGATGCCGTCCACCGCGATGATCTCCCGCGCCTGCTCGGCCCGGTCCAGCGCCTCGGCCGCCAGCCGCAGGAGGTGCAGGTGATGGTCCTCCAAGGCGTACAGGTCATTGACCGATCGCCACCATTTCTTGCAGCGGTCTGAAAGGTGTTCCGGGGGGTTAGGGCCGCGTCGTCGCATGGTCATTCACCGAAATTCCAACGGGGGCGACGTGTAGCTGTCTTGCAGGC
>CAYTMB010000458.1:0-2499 GCA_964438465.1 uncultured Rhodovulum sp.
CCTGGTTCACCATCATCCTGATGGACGTCTGGCACTGGACCAGCCTCGTGGTCCTCCTCGCCTACGCCGGCCTGATCTCGATCCCCGACGCCTACTACCAGGCGGCGAAGATCGACGGCGCCCGCCCCTGGGCGGTGTTCCGCTACATCCAGCTCCCCAAGATGAAGCGCGTCCTCACCATCGCCGTGCTGCTGCGCTTCATGGACAGCTTCAACATCTACACCGAGATCTCGGTGCTGACCGGCGGCGGCCCCGGCAACTCGACCACGCTCTTGTCCATCGACCTCGTCAAGATCGCGCTCGGCCAGTTCGACCTCGGCCCGGCGGCGGCGATGTCGCTGATCTACTTCGCGATGACCCTGCTGTTCTCGTGGATCTTCTACACCCTCATGACCCGGGACGACCCGCAATGAGAACCCTGCGCCCGCTCGCCGTCATCCTCTACATCCTGTTCCTGATGCTGCCGATCTACTGGCTGGTGATCATGTCGTTCAAGACCACCAACGAGATCCTCGGCGGCTTCTCGCCCTGGCCGCAGGTCTGGACCACGGCGAGCTACCGCACCATCTTCACCGACCCGACCTGGTACATGGGCTACGTCAACTCGATCAGCTACGTCACGCTGAACACCGTGATCTCGGTCACCGCCGCGCTGCCCGCCGCCTACGCCTTCTCGCGCTACCGCTTCGTCGGCGACAAGCACCTGTTCTTCTGGCTGTTCACCAACCGCATGGCGCCCGCCGCGGTCTTCGCGCTGCCGTTCCTGCAGCTCTACTACGCCATCGGCCTCTTCGACACCCACCTCGGCGTGGCGCTCGCCCACTGCCTCTTCAACATCCCGCTCGCGGTCTGGATCCTCGAGGGCTTCATGTCCGGCGTGCCCAAGGAGCTCGACGAGACGGCCTACGTCGACGGCTACTCCTTCCCGCGGTTCTTCTTCCGCATCTTCATCCCCAACATCAAGGCCGGCATCGGGGTGGCCGCCTTCTTCTGCTTCATGTTCTCCTGGGTGGAGATGCTGCTCTCCAAGACCCTGACCGCGGTCAACGCCAAGCCCATCGCCGCGGTGATGACCCGCACCGCCTCGACCTCGGGCTACGAGCTCGGCCTGCTCGCCGCCGCCGGCGTGCTCACCATCATCCCCGGCGCCATCGTGATCTGGTTCGTGCGCAACTACATCGCCAAGGGCTTCGCCCTGGGGCGGGTCTAGATGCGCGCGCGCGCCCTCGGCCCCGCCCTGCTCGCCGCCCCGGCGGCGGCGCTGGCGCAGCAGCCCGGCTGGGGCGGCGTCGGCCAGTCCGGGGCGCCGGCCTTCTCCTGGGGCATGCCGCTGTTCGACGGCTTCTGGATGGCCTGGACCCCGGCGACGCTCGCCTTCTTCGTCTTCGTCTTCGGCGCCATCGCGACGATGGGCCTGCTCGAATGGCGCCGCCCAGGCGGCGCGCCGCGCCGCGGCGCCTTCGGCCTCGACACCACCCGCGGCGACCGGCTGTTCATCACCCTGCTCGGCGCGGCCTTCATCTTCCTCGGCTGGCTCGCGCTGTTCTCCACCCCGCTCTGGGGCGCGCTCGGCCTCGCGGTCGCCTGGGGCGCCTTCGTGTTCCGCCGCGTCTGATCCGCGCGGCCGGCGGAACGCAGGCGTCCGGGGCCACGATTCCCATTGCTTCGCCCGCGCCAGCGCCTAGATGGTGCGAGCGCCGGCGAAATCGAGGAATAGGCGGATGCGGGTCTTCTCGTGCGGAAACTGCGGGCAGCTGGTCTATTTCGAGAACAGCCGCTGCGAGCGCTGCGGCGCCGAGCTCGGCTTCCTCCCCGATACCCTGGCGCTGGTCGCGCTGCGGCCGCTGCCCGACGGCGACGGCTTCGAGCCGCTGGTCGACGGCGCGGCCCCGGTCCGGCGCTGCGCCAACGCGGTCTCGGCGAACTGCAACTGGATGACGCCGACCGGCGCCCCGACGCTCTGCGTCGCCTGCGCCCGCGCCCGCCGCATCCCCGACCTCGACGTCCCGGAGAACCTGACGCCCTGGCGCGAGGCCGAAGCCGCCCGGCGCCGGCTGATCTACGCGCTGCTGCGCTTCCGGCTGCCGTTTGCGGCGCCCAGCGGCCCCGAGCTCACCTTCGACATCCTCTCGGACGCCGCCGAAGCGACCCCGGTGCTGACCGGCCATGACGACGGCCTGATCACCATCAACCTCGCCGAGGCCGACCCCACCGAACGCGAGCGCCGCCGCAACGAGCTCGGCGAGGTCTACCGCACCCTGCTCGGCCATTTCCGCCACGAGGTCGGGCATTTCTACTGGGACGCGCTGGTGCGCGACGGCGGCAGGATCGAGGAATGCCGCGCGGTGTTCGGCGACGAGAGCATCGACTACGCCGAGGCGCTGCAGCGCCACTACCAGAACGGCGCGCCCGCCCACTGGCAGCTGTCGCATGTCTCGCCCTACGCGACGATGCACCCCTGGGAGGATTTCGCCGAGACCTGGGCGCATTACCTGCACA
>CAYTMB010000459.1:0-2485 GCA_964438465.1 uncultured Rhodovulum sp.
GGTTCCCCTTGCCTTGGGCCGGAAATCGGATAGGTCCGGGAAGGCGTATCCGCGCTCGCCGCAAGAAGAGGCCCGTTTCATGTCGCGCGACCCGTTGTTCATCGTCGCCGGGATCGCCTGCCTGGCCGTGCTGGCGGTGCTACTCGTCGGCGTGCTCGGCTTCGCCCGGGGCGGCGACTTCAACAAGAAGTACGCCAACAAGATCATGCGCTTGCGCCTGCTTCTTCAGTTCATTGCGGTGATCCTCATCATCGCCTTCGTCTACTTCTCGCAATAGGAGCGGGTCATGGTCGTGCTCAACCGCATCTACACGCGGACCGGCGACGGCGGCGAGACCGCGCTCGGCGACGGCGCGCGGGTGGCGAAATACGCGCTGCGGGTGACCGCCTACGGCACGGTGGACGAGGTCAACGCCACGCTCGGACTGGCGCGGCTGCAGGCCGAGGGCGAGATGGATGCCCGCCTCGCGCGGGTGCAGAACGACCTGTTCGACCTCGGGGCCGATCTCTGCACGCCCGACATCGAGAACGACGCCACGGCGAAATATCCCCGGCTGCGGATCGTGGCCGCCCAGGTGACGCGGCTGGAGCGCGAGATCGACGCGATGAACGCGGCGCTGGAGCCGCTGCGCAGCTTTATCCTGCCCGGCGGCTCGGCGCTGGCGGCGCATCTGCACCTGTGCCGGACCGTCAGCCGGCGCGCCGAGCGCAACGTGGTCGAGCTGGCCGCGGCGGAAGCCGTCAATCCCGAGGCGGTGAAGTACCTGAACCGGCTGTCGGACTGGTTCTTCGTCGCCGGGCGCATCGCCAACGACGACGGCCGCGCCGACGTGCTGTGGGTTCCGGGCGCGAACCGCTGAGCCTTGCCGCGGAACTTAACCAAACCTGCGGGCTGTCACGCTGAATTCACGCGATCCATGCTTATATCAGCGGGAGAGTCGGGCGCGCGGGGGGTGCGCGGGCCGCGCGAGGGGGCGTGAGATGTCGAGATCGGGGGGCGCCGGCGGGTATTCACGGGCGGAACGCCTGTCGGATGCGGCGGTGCATGTCGCCGGGATCGGCGTGGCGATGATCCTCGCGCCGACGCTGGTGGTCCTCGCCGCAAGCGGCGGCAACGATCGCGGGCTGGTGATCGCCACCTGCATCTACGGCCTGAGCCTGATCGCGATGCTCGCCTGTTCGGCGGTCTATCACATGACGCCGGCGCCGGAGCTGAAGGACCGGCTGCGCCGGCTGGACCAGTCGGCGATCTATCTCAAGATCGCCGGGACCTACACGCCGTTCGCGGTGCTGTCGGGGCCGCAGGCGATGCCGTTCCTGGCCGGGCTGTGGCTCGCCGCCGCCGCCGGCGTCTCGCTCAAGCTGATGGTGCGGCGCGAGCTGTTCGGCCTGACCGTGGCGCTGTATCTCGCGATGGGCTGGGCGGCGGTGCTGGCGGGCGCGCCGATCCTCGACCGCATGACGCCCGAGGGGTTCCGGCTGGTGCTGGCCGGCGGCGTGCTCTATTCGGTCGGGGTGCTGTTCCTGATCTGGGAGCGGCTGCCGTTCCACACCACGATCTGGCATGTGTTCGTGCTGACGGCGAGCCTGATCCTGTACGCCGCGGTGCTGATCGAGCTGTCCGGGCTGGCGACGGCCTGACGGCGCGAAGCCGCGGCGTCTCGTCGATGACGCGGGGCCGCGTCGCGCTCGGCTTCGGGCGCACCGGAGGGCGCCGTGCGGCGGCGATCCCGGCGCGACCGGCCTTGCCGATCTGACGCTGCGTCGGAGCGCGCCTCGGGCAACTTCCTGTTGCGCGCCTGCGCCCTCGCCCGTAGACAACCGCGGTGTGAGAGCCGCCGGTCTCGGGCGGGACGGACGCGAGCCGTTCCCTGTGCGCCCGCGCCGGCCGGGCGGCGAGCGACAGATGGAGCGCCCATGAAGATCCTGGTCCCGGTCAAGCGCGTGATCGACTACAACGTCAAGGCGAGGGTCAGGGCCGACGGCTCGGGCGTCGAGCTCGCCAACGTGAAGATGTCGATGAACCCCTTCGACGAGATCGCGGTCGAGGAGGCGATCCGGCTGCGCGAGAAGGGCCAGGCCACCGAGATCGTGGTGGTCTCGGTGGGGGTGAAACAGGCCCAGGAGACGCTGCGCACCGCGCTGGCGATGGGCGCCGACCGGGCGATCCTGATCGTGGCCTCCGAGGACGTGAACGCCGACATCGAGCCGCTGGCGGTGGCCAAGCTGCTGAAGGCGGTGGTCGAGGCCGAGGCCCCGGGCCTGGTGATCGCCGGCAAGCAGGCGATCGACAACGACATGAACGCGACGGGCCAGATGCTGGCGGCGCTGCTCGGCTGGCCGCAGGCGACCTTCGCCTCCGAGGTGAAGCTCGAGGCCGACGCCGCCGAGGTGACCCGCGAGGTCGACGGCGGGCTGCAGACCATCCGGGTCAGGCTGCCGGCGATCGTGACGGTCGACCTGCGGCTGAACGAGCCGCGCTACGC
>CAYTMB010000460.1:0-2481 GCA_964438465.1 uncultured Rhodovulum sp.
TTCGCCGCCCAGGGGCCCATCACCACGTTCTGCGCCGCAAGCTCCTCGCGCGCCAGCGTGCTGCCCGCCCGCGCCCGGTCGATCAGCACCCGGCCATCCTCGGATCCGGCGCGCCCCGCCGCGGTCGCCATCACGTCGCGCATGTGCACGAAGCCGTAGGCCTGCTCGGTCATGTCGGCGGCGTCGTAGGTCATCTGCCCCAGCCCGACATAATGCCGCACCGAGCCGTTGCGCCGCAGCCGCGCCTCGAACAGCGCGCAGGCGATCAGGCATTCGTCGGCCAGCGCGCGCAGCCCGTCGCGCGGCGCGCCGTCGTCCATCGCCCGCGACACCCGCACGGTCAGCAGGTCGACGACGATCCTGCGGCCGATGAAGCGGGCGAAGGTGATCGACAGATAGGCCTCGAGGCTCTGGGTCAGCGGAATGCCGGTCTTCTCGATCCCGGAGCGGACGAAGTCCGAGGCGACGGCGAGGGTGGCGTTGTTCATGGCCGGCGGCTCCGGTCTCGGCGGGACGGGGCGGGAGCCGCTCGATCCGGTGGCGATACCTGGGGGACGCGTCTGGCCATGGTCACCTCATGTCACGAAGGCCCTCGGGACCTTGTTCTCCGCCAGCCTATCGGGCAAAGGTGAACGCTCCGCACAATGCGGGGCGGGCAGGCCGGCGAACATGTCTTGCGGCGGTGGGCGGGCGCGGTCGAATTCGTCGGTCCTGCGGCCATCGGGTTCCACTAACGGGTGAACAAGGTACTCCACGGCATTCTGACCATGACGATAACATGACCGGACCCCTTGCGGCAACAATGCCGAGCCGGCTGCGACAGAAAGCTCGCGTCACGCGACCATGACCGAAACCGAACTCAAGATCACGCTGACGCCGACCGAGGCCGCCCGGCTGCGGCGGCATCCGGCGCTGGCCGAACTGCGCGCCGACCCGCGGCGCACCGAGCGGCTGGTGTCGATCTACGTCGACACCGCCGACCATGCGCTGGCGCGCGCCGGCATCGCGCTGCGCCTGCGCCGGATCGGCCGGCGCTGGGTGCAGACGGTCAAGAGCAGGCGCACGGCGGGCGGGGCGGGGCTCTATTCCCAGGACGAGGTCGAAAGCCCGGCGCCGGGCGGGCGGCTCGTGCTCGACGGCCCCGATCCGACCGGGATCCATGCCGCCATCGCCGAGGCGGCGGGCGACGCGCCGCTGGCGCCGGTGTTCGAGACGCGGGTGGAGCGGGTCAGCGAACGGCTGCGGCTGCCCGGCGGCGCGCTGGTCGAACTGGCGCTCGACCGCGGCGAGGTGGTCGCGGGCGAGGCGCGCGCGCCGATCCTCGAAGCCGAGATCGAGCTGGCCGAAGGCGAGGTCGGCGCGATCTTCGCGCTGGCGCGGCGGCTGTTCCCGACCGGGCCGGTGCGCTTCGCCACGGCGAACAAGGCGGCGCTCGGCTACCGGCTGGCGCGCGAGGGGGCATCGGCGGCCGGCGTCGCGCCGCCGAAGCCGCGCAACGCCGGCAAGCTCGCCTACGGCGCGGCGGCGACGGTCGAGATGGCGGCGCGCGACATGTTCCGCGACTGCTTCGCCCAGATCGCCGAGAACATCGTCGTGGTCGCCGCCGGTCCGGCGATCGAGGGGCCGCATCAGCTCCGCATCGGACTGCGCCGGCTGCGCACGGCCTTCTCCGTCTTTGCGCCCAGCCTCGGCGAGGCGGCGTTCGCGCCGCTGTCGGAGGCGGCGCGGCGCATGGGCCAGGAGGTCGGGCGGCTGCGCGACGCCGACGTGCTGATCGACGAGGTGGTGCGCCCGGCGGCCGACCTCGGGCTCGACCCGGCGGCCCGGACCGCGCTTCTGGCCGCGCTCGAGGCGCGGCGCGAAGCCGTGCGCGCGGAGGTGCGCGCGGCGCTGGCCGGGCCGGAGCACACCGGCTTCCTGTTCGACCTGCTCGAATTCATCGAGACCCGCGGCTGGCTCGCGCCCAGCGACTATTCCCAGACCGGCCGGCTCGCGACGCCGCTGGCCGCGCTCGCGCCGGCCATGCTCGACAAGCGCCAGCGCAAGGCGCTGAAGCTCGGGCGCGGCATCGAGGCGCTGCACGACGAGGCGCTGCACGAACTGCGCAAGGAGCTGAAGAAGCTGCGCTATGCGCTCGAGACGCTGGAGCCGGTCGGCCCGGGCAAGAAGGCGGCGGAGTATCTGAAGCCGCTCAAGGCGATGCAGGACACCTTCGGCAGCCTCAACGACGCGGCGATGGCGGCCGAGGCGCTGGCGGGCCCCGACGCGCCGGGACGCGCCGACCCCGACGCGCAGCGCGGCGTGGGCTGGGTGCTCGGGGCGCTGGCCGTCCGCGTCGCCGACGACCGGCCGGCGCTGTTCGCGGCCTGGAAGGCCTTCGCGCACGCCAAGCCGTTCTGGGACTGACGCGGGCGTGATACGAACGCCGCCCGATCGCCCCGGGTCGCGCCCGTTCGAGAGGCGCGCGCCCCGGATCGCATC
>CAYTMB010000461.1:0-2475 GCA_964438465.1 uncultured Rhodovulum sp.
CCCGTCGGGTCCCGGCGACGCCGCCGCGCGCGCAACGCGCCAGCGCGCCGCGGGCGCCGCGGCGCAACCCGCGCGGCGTCGACGCGGCGCCCCCGGAACGGGCCGGGGCCGGCGGTCGGCGGCGTCGTGCGCTGGTCGGGGCGATCCCGCAACGGCGCCCGGGGCGTGGTAGTGAGCATGCCCGACGGCCGGGCCCCGAGGGTCCGGGCAAGCAGCGGAGGCGACATCGCATGGCCAAGACCCCTCACCTGAAACTGCCCTATCTCGCGCCCGCGCAGGCCCAGAAGCATGTCACGGTCAACGAGAGCCTCGCCGAGCTCGACGCGCTGGTGCATTGCGCGGTGGCCGGGATGTTCGTCGAGACGCCGCCGGCGGGCGCAGCCGAAGGCGACCGCTATCTGGTCGGGGCGGCGCCGACCGGGGCCTGGGCCGGACAGGCGGGGCGGATCGCGGCCTGGCGGCAGGGCGGCTGGAGCTTCAGCCAGCCGCGGCCGGGCTGGCGGATCTACGACCTCGCCGGCGACGCGCTCCACGCGCTCGACAGCGCTGGCACCTGGGCGCCGCTGGGCGGGGGCGCGGCCGCGCCGACCGAATTGCAGAACGCGACCCGCCTCGGCCTCGGCATGGCCGCCGACGCGGCGAATCCCTTCGCGGCCAGGCTCAACGCCGCGCTCTGGACCGCGCGCACCCCGGCCGAGGGCGGCAGCGGCGACCTGATCCTCACCGCGAACAAGAGCGCCACCGACCGCGACGCCGGCTATGCGTTCCAGAACAACTTCGTCACCCGCGCCATCGTCGGGCTGTTCGGCTCGAACCGGCTGCGCATCGCGGTCTCGCCCGACGGCGCGACCTTCCGCGACGCGCTCAGCATCGACGACGCCACCGGGATCGCCGACCAGCCGCGGCTGCCGCGGTTCAAGGCCCATGCGAATTTCGACGTGTTCGGGCCGCTCGACACCTGGGTGAAGATCGGCGTCAACACCGCCGAGAGCAACGACCAGGGCGCGTTCGACCCGGCGACGAACCGCTTCACCGCGCCGGCCGCCGGGGTCTACGCCTTCGGGGCCTCGCTGGTCTACAAGATCAACGCCAGCGCGACGGCGCGGATGCGCGGCCGGCTGGTGGTGAACGGCGCGACCGAGATCCGCGGCTCGTTCGGCGAGGTCTCGAGCTCGCACCAGTCGGGGGCCACGGCGCTGTGGCTGCAGACGCTGGCGCCGCTGGCCAGGAACGACACCGTCGAGCTGCAGGGCTATTTCCGGGTGGCCGACGGCTTCTTCGCGGCCAACCACACCACCTTCTGGGGCTTCAAGGTCGGCTGACGCCGGCGAGCGCGGTGATGGGCGTGACGACGGGCGGGGCGGCGACGGGCGGGGCGACGGGCACCGGCCCCGGGGTTCGCGGCGGCGGCAGGCCCATCGCGTCGCGCACGCGCTGGCGCGCGCGCTCGCGGTCGAGGTGGAGGATGGCGTGCTCGCGCGCCGCCGCGCCGAGCGCGCGGGCGTAGGCCGGATCGGCGAGCACGCGCGCCATCGCCGCGGCCATGCCCGCGACGTCGCCCTCGGCGACGATCAGCCCGGTCTCGCCGTCGAAGACATGTTCGGCGATGCCGCCGTGGTCGGTGGCGATCACCGCCAGCGCCGTGGACATCGCCTCGGCGATCGCGGTCGGAAAGCCCTCGGTGTCGCCGTTCGGCGCGACCAGCGAATGCTGGACGAACACCGAGGCGCGCCGCAGCAGCCGGGCGACGGCGGCGTGGTCGAGCGGGCCGTGCAGCGTCACCTTCTCGGCGATGCCGAGCCGCGCGATCGTGTCGCGGCAGCGCCCCGCGAGCGGTCCGTCGCCGACCATGTCGAGCCGCGCGGCGGGAAACTGCTCCGCGACCTTCGCGAAGGCCTGCAGCGTCAGATGCGGCGCCTTCTTCTCCACCAGCCGGCCGACGGCGATCATCCGGCCCGGCTCGGGATCGCCGGGCGGGAACGCCGAGATCAGCACGCCGCTGGGATTGATCTTGATCAGCCCGGGCGGGCAGCCGATGCCGATCAGCCGGTCGGCGATGTTCTGCGAGACGCAGAAGATGCCCTGCACCTGCCCGAACATCCGCCGGTAGCGCCGGCGCACCGGGCCGTGCAGCATCGCCGCCGAAGCGTCGTTGCCGCGGAAATAGACGTGGAGCGGCAGTCCGAGCCGCGCGCAGACATCGGCGACCTGCGCCCCCGAATGGCCGAACTCGGCGAGCACCCGGTTGACCTCCTGCGCCTCGAAGAACTCGATCAGCCGCATCCGGTCCTCGAGCGCGAGCGCCGGGCCGAGCCGCCGGCGCACCCGGACATAGTTGCGCTTCAGCCAGCCGTCGACCGGGCCGAAGCTGGCGTATTCGGGGCGGACATGGCTGAGCACCGGGCAGTCGAGCCGCTCGGTGCCGCGGCTGTCGCGGCAGACCAGCACCGTGCGTCCCGGCGCCAGCGTGCGCAC
>CAYTMB010000462.1:0-2475 GCA_964438465.1 uncultured Rhodovulum sp.
CGGTCGAGGCCGCCGAGGCCGGCGCCGCCATCGCCCATATCCACGTCCGCGACCCGGAGACCGGCAAGGGCGCGCGCGCGACCGACCTCTACGCCGAGGTGGTCGAGCACATCCGCGCCAGCGGCGTCGACGTGATCCTGAACCTCACCGCCGGCATGGGCGGCGACCTCACCCTCGGCTCGCCCGAGGCGCCGCTGCCGCCGGACCCCGCCGGCACCGACATGGTCGGCGCCACCGAGCGCCTCGCGCATGTCGCGGCGCTGCTGCCCGAGATCTGCACGCTCGACTGCGGCACGATGAACTTCGGCGAGGGCGACTACATCATGACCAACTCGCCGGCGATGCTGCGGGCGATGGCCCGCCGGATCCAGGCGCTCGGCGTCCGCCCCGAGATCGAGGTCTTCGACACCGGCCACCTGCTGCTGGCCAGATGGCTGAAGGACCAGGGCCTGATCGACGATCCGGTGCTGATCCAGCTCTGCATGGGCATCCCCTGGGGGGCGCCGGACGACATCCCGACGCTGATGGCGCTGGTGGGCAACATGCCGCAAGGCTGGATTTTCTCGGCCTTTTCCATCGGCCGGAACGCGCTCCCCTACGCCGCGCTGGCGCTGCTCGCCGGCGGCAACATCCGCGTCGGGCTCGAGGACAACATCTGGCTCGACCGCGGCGTGCTCGCGAGCAACGGCGATCTCGTGACCCGCGCCCGCCAGTCCGCCGAGGCGATGGGCGCCCGCATCCTCGGCCCGGCCGAGGTGCGGGAAAAGCTCAACCTGCAGAAGCGCTGGGGCTGATCCATGACCATCGGATCCTGCGCCGTCATCGGCGGCGGCGTGATCGGCGCGGGCTGGGTCGCCCGGCTGATCGAGAACGGCCACGACGTCGCGGTCTTCGACCCCGCGCCCGACGCCCGCGCGAAGCTCGACGCCGTCCTCGCCAACGCCGACCGCGCCTGCGCCCGGCTCACCCTCGCCCAGCGCCCCGCGAAGGGCGCCGTCCGCCTCGCCGCCTCCATCGCCGAGGCCGTGCGCGGCGCCGACCTGATCGTCGAGGCCGTCCCGGAGCGCCTCGACCTCAAGCGCCGGGTCTACGCCGAGGTCGAGGCCGCCGCCCGCCCGGACGCGATCATCGCCTCGTCCACCTCCGGCATCCTGCCGACCGAGCTGCAGGCGGAACTCGCCCACCCCGGCCGGCTGATCGTCGCCCACCCGTTCAACCCGGTCTACCTGATCCCCGCCGTCGAGATCGTCGGCGGCAAGGCCACCGACCCCGCCGCCATCGAAACGGCGATGGCGTTCTACCCGACCCTCGGGATGAAGCCGGTCCACCTGAAAAAGGAGATCGAGGCCTTCGTCGCCGACCGCCTGCTGGAATCGCTCTGGCGCGAGGCGCTGTGGCTCATCCACGACGGCATCTGCACCACCGAAGAGCTTGACGACATTGTCAGATACGGCTTCGGCCTGCGCTGGGCGCAGATGGGCGTGTTCGACACCTACCGCGTCGCCGGCGGCGAGGCCGGGATGCGGCATTTCATGGCGCAGTTCGGCCCCTGCCTCGCCTGGCCCTGGTCGCATCTGACCGAAACGCCCCCCTTCGACGACGCCCTCGTGGACCTCATCGCCGGCCAGTCGGACGCCCAGTCTGGCCATATCCCGATCCGCGAGATGGAGCGCATCCGCGACGACAACCTCGTCGCGATCCAGCAGGCGCTGCGGGCGCAGGACTGGGGCGCCGGCGCGCTGCTCGCCGAGTACGAAAAGCGGCTGTTCGACCGCGGCGCCGCGATCCCGGCGCCCGACATCGCCCGGCCGATCCGCACCACGGCGCGGCGGGTCCCGCCCGACTGGACCGACTACAACGGCCACATGAACGAGGCGCGCTACCTGCAGGCCTTCGCCGACGCCACCGACGCCTTCCTGCGGCTGATCGGCGTCGATGCGGACTACATCGCCGCCGGCGGCAGCTACTTCACCGTCGAGACCCATATCCGCCATCTCGACGAGGCGCGCGCCGGCGAGGCCATCGCCACCGACACCCAGGTCATCGCCGGGGCGGGCAGGAAGCTGCACCTGTTCCACCGCCTGACCTGCGGCGACCGGCTGCTGGCGACCGGCGAGCACATGCTGATCCATGTCTCGCTCGCCACCCGCGCCGCCAGCGCGCCCGGCCCGGCGGTGGCCGCGCGGCTCGCGGAGATCGCCGCGGCGCAGGCGGCGCTGCCGGTCCCGGACGGCCTCGGCCGCGCCATCGGCCAGGCGAAGGGGTAGGGGATGGACTTCGCCCTTAGCGACGAGCAGCGCCTGGTCGTCGAGACCACCCGCGCCTTCGTCGAGGCCGAGCTTTACCCGCACGAGGCCGAGGTCGAGCGTAGCGGCCACCTGCGCCGCGAGCTGATCGAGGCGATCAAGGCGAAGGCGCTCGCCGCCGGCCTCTACGCCGCCAACATCCCCGAGGAATTCGGCGGCGCCGGGCTCG
>CAYTMB010000463.1:0-2468 GCA_964438465.1 uncultured Rhodovulum sp.
CCCGGCCGCCGATCCGGCGCCGTTTGTTGCGCGGATTGGGCAAGCGGCGCTCGGCCTGTGTTGCCGGACAGTCCATAGCGGCGCACGCTCGGACTTTGTTAGGGTTCTGCGCTGTATTGATGGCAAATGAATTCTAAAGGAGGTCGGAATGATCCGGTTTATCTACGGGGACGAACTCGATCGGTTGCCTTATCTGAAGAATACGATGCTTCAGGATAGAGCTGAGCAGTTCAAGACGCGGCTGGACTGGGACGTTTCTGTCAATGACGCCGGAGAAGAGCGCGACGAATACGACGACCTCAACCCGCTCTATGTGATCTGGGAGGGCCCGGACGGCCGGCACTACGGCTCGATGCGCGGGCTGCCCACCCTGGGCCGGACCATGACCGCGGAGCATTTCCGCCACCTGACCGACGGCGTGCATATCGCCAGCCCGCTGATCTGGGAGGTGACGCGGTTCTGCCTCGCGCCCGGCGCCGGGCCGAACGTCGCCGCCGGGCTGATGCTGGCGGGCTGCGAGCTGGGCCTGCGCTTCGGCCTGCAGCAGGTGCTGGGCGTGTTCGACGCCCGGATGACGCGGATCTACGGCCGCATCGGCTTTTCGCCGGACGTGATCGGCACCGACGGCGCCGGCCGCGACGCGATCTCGGTCGGCATCTGGACCTTCACCGACGCGGCCCGGCGGACGATCTCGGAACGCTCGGGCATCCCGCTGGCGCTGGCGGAGAAATGGTTCGACGACGCCTTCAGCCCGGCGCTCGCGGCCGAGGCGGCGGCCTGACGCTGGCCCCCGCCGCCGCGGCCCGGTAAGACCGGGGGACCAGCGGCGGCGGGGGGACGGACCCTTTGGAATTCTCGGCGGATCAGGCGGCGGCGCACGCCCGCATCGGCGCGGTGCTGCGGGCCGCCGGCGTCGATCTGGCCGAGGCGGCGCTGCTGCCCGAAGGCGCGCCGCAGGTGGCGCTGGCGGTGCTGGGCCGCGCCGGCTCGGGCAAGACCATGCTGCTCGCCGAGATCGTGCGCGGCCTGATCGCGGCGGGGGTCGAGCCGGTCTCGGGCGATTACGAGAGCCGGCGCGGCCGGACCCGGCGCACGGTGGCGGTGCTGGCGCCGACCAACAAGGCCGCGAGCGTGCTGCGGTCGCGCGGGGTGCCGGCGACCACGATCCACCGGGTGCTCTACACCCCGCTCTATCATCCCGACTACGAGGCGATCGCCGAGTGGCTCACCGGCAAGGGCCAGCGGCCCAAGGTCGAGGGCCTGACCGACGCCGCGCTGGACCGCGCCGAAGCCTCCTACCGCACCCACGGCTCGATCCCGGGCGCGCTGGCGGCGGCGGGGCTGCGCGGCTCGGATTTCATCAAGGGCTGGAAGCGGCGCGACGAGCCGCTCGACATCGGGCTGATCGACGAATCCTCGATGCTCGACGCCCGGCAGTTCGAGGACCTGTCCGCGCTGTGCCGCACGCTGATCCTGTTCGGCGATCCGGCGCAGCTCGCGCCGGTCGGCGGCGGCGGCGCGATGGTGTTCGACGGGCTGCCCGAGGCGCAGAAGCTGATCCTCGGGCGGGTGCACCGGCAGGCCGCCGGCAACCCGATCGTCGATCTCGCGCATGCGCTGGGCGATCCGGAGCTGGAGTTCGGCGACTTCGAGGACATGGTGCGCGCGGCGGCGGCGCGCGACGACCGCGTGGTGATCGCGCCGCGGGTGGACGCCGGCGCGATGGCCCGTGCGCCGGTGCTGGTCTGGCGCAATGCGACGCGGGTGCGGCTGATCGAGGCGTTCCGCCGGGCGCATGGCGCGCCGCCCGACGCGCTGCTGCCGGGCGAGCCGCTGATCTGCGACGGCATCGAGCTGCCGCTGAAGCATCGGCGCAAGCGGATCGACCTCGAGGCGCGCGGGCTGATCAAGGGGACGCAGGCGATCTATCTCGGCCCGGGGCGGCAGTCGGGCTTCGCGCGGCTGTTCCTGCCCGGGGCGGAGGAGCCGCAGATCGGCGTCGCCAGCATCATCCAGATCGAGAGCCCGGGCGCCGAGGAGCCGGCGCTGGTCTCGGCGGCGACGATGGGCGCGGTGTTCCTGCACGGCGCGGCGGTGACGATCCACAAGGCGCAGGGCTCGCAATGGCCCGACGTGCAGGTTTTCGCGCCCGACCTCTGGGCGGCGGCGCAGTCGGGCCGGGCCGAGGCGGGCGTGGCGCTGTGGAAGCGGCTCGCCTATGTCGCGATCACCCGCGCAGAGTCGCGGCTGCTGTGGGTGACGCGCTATGCGCTGGCCCGGCCCGAGGCGCCGCTGACCGTCGCCGACCTCACGCGGCGGCGGCCGGCGGCGCTGATCGCGGCGGACGAATGATCCGAGATCCGCTTGACTCGTTCGGGACATTGTCCGGCGCACCCGACCTTCCGCTCGGCTCGGGACTGCGCCCGAACCGGCGGAAGCGACGCACTGCGTCGCGCCGGTTCGTCGGC
>CAYTMB010000464.1:0-2464 GCA_964438465.1 uncultured Rhodovulum sp.
ATGAGGCCGCGGGGGCGCGATGGGCGGCCTCGTCGCGGTTGACCGCGGCGGCGCGACGGCCCATTGCCGGGGTCGCGCGATGATCCTTGGGAAACACGGTGTCCGGCGAACCCTTCATCGAGGTCGATCACGGGCCGGGCGGCGCGGCGGCGCGGTTCGACCGGCCGCTGCGCCTTATATCGGCGCATCGGCTCGACGAAGCGCCGGCGGCGCTGGCGGCGCTCGACGATGCGCTGGCGCAGGGGCGCTGGATCGCGGGATATGCGGCCTACGAGCTCGGCTACGCCTTCGAGCCGCGGCTGGCGGCGCTGGCGCCCGGCGGGCGGCGGGCGCCGCTGCTGGAGTTCGGGGTGTTCGAGGGGCCGCGGCCGGTCGCGCCGGCGGCCCCCGGCGGGCGGCTGGGGCCGTTCGTCCCGGACTGGAGCCGGGCGGAGTACGGCGCGGCCTTCGCGCGGGTGGCCGGGTACATCCGCGCCGGGGACATCTACCAGGCGAACCTGACCATGCCGCTGCGCGGGCGCTGGGCCGGCGATCCGGCGGCGATCCACGCGGCGCTGGCCGCGGGCCAGCCCGTCGGGCACGGCGCGCTGGTGGCGATGCCGGGGGCCACGGTCCTGTCGCGCTCGCCCGAGCTGTTCTTCCGGCTCGACGGGGAGGGCGGGATCGAGACCGCGCCGATGAAGGGCACCGCGCCGCGCGGCGCCGATCCGGCGCGGGACGCGGCGCTGCGGGCGGGGCTTGCGGCGGATGCGAAGAACCGCGCCGAGAACCTGATGATCGTCGACCTGCTGCGCAACGACGTCGGGCGGATCGCCGAGATCGGCTCGGTGCGGGTCCCGGAGCTGTTCGCGGTCGAGACCTACGCCACCGTGCACCAGCTGGTCAGCCGGGTGACCGGGCGGCTGCGGCCGGGGGTGCGGCTGCCCGCGATCCTGCGGGCGCTGTTTCCCTGCGGCTCGGTCACCGGCGCGCCGAAGATCCGGGCGATGGAGATCATCCGCGAGCTGGAGCCGGTCCCGCGCGGCGCCTACTGCGGCGCGATCGGCTGGGCGGCGCCGGACGGGCGGGCGGATTTCAGCGTGGCGATCCGCAGCGCGACGCTCTATCCGGGCGGCGAGGCGGTGCTGAACGTCGGCGGCGGCGTCGTCGCGGAATCGACCGCGGACGCGGAATACGAGGAGGCGCTGTGGAAGGCGCGTTTCGCCGACCTCTCCCGGACGGGTTCCGGCTGATCGAGACCTTCGGCTGGCGGCCCGGGGCGGGTTTCGCGCGGCTCGCCGCGCATCTGGCGCGGCTGGAGCGGAGCGCGGCGCTGGTCGGGGCGCCGTTCGCGCGCGCGGCGATCGACCGGGCGCTGGCCGGGGTGGGCGGCGACGGGCCGCTGCGGGTGCGGCTGACGCTGGCGCGCGACGGCGCGGCCGAGGCCGTGGCGGCGCCGCTGGTTGCCGGGCCGGAGGTCTGGCGGGTGCGGATCGCCGGGGCGCGGCTCGACCCGGAGGATCCCTGGCTGCGGGTCAAGACCACCGAGCGCGCGGCCTACGACGCGGCGCGGGCCGCCCTGCCGGACGGGGTGGACGAGATGCTGTTCCTCAACCGGCGCGGCGAGGTCTGCGAGGGGACGATTCTCAACGTCTTCCTGCGCCGGAACGGCGAGCTGCTGACCCCGGCGCTCGGCTGCGGGCTGCTGCCGGGCGTGCTGCGCGAAGGCCTGCTGCGGAGCGGCGCGGCGCGCGAGGCGGTGCTGCGGCCGGAGGATCTGCGGCGGGGCGCGCTGCTGGTCGGCAACGCGCTGCGCGGGCTGCGCCCGGCCCGGCTGGTCTGACGACCGCCGCCAGCGCGACGCGGGCGTCACCTGCGCCGTCGGTCGAGCGCGGCGCGGGCGGACCCGCGTCACGGGCGCGACGTCGGCGCGCCGCTTCCGGCAAGCCGCGGCGGAGGCGTCAGCCTCCGGCGGGGCGCGCCAGCCGGGGGCGGCGCGCGCGGGCGTCCTTGACAGCGGCGGGCCCTCGGAGTGTATCGCGCGCGAGACCGAAGCCGGGGAGGCCGAGATGCACGAGTACCGCACCCATACCTGCGCCGGGTTGAGCGCCGCGAACGTCGGCGAGACCGTGCGCCTGTCGGGCTGGGTGCACCGGGTGCGCGACCACGGCGGCATCCTGTTCGTCGACCTGCGCGACCACTACGGCATCACCCAGGTGCTGGCCGACGGCGACAGTCCCGCGTTTGCCGGGATCGAGAAGGTCCGCGCGGAATGGGTGATCCGCATCGACGGCGTGGTCAAGGCGCGCGACGCGGCGCTGGTCAACCCGAAGATCCCGACCGGCGAGATCGAGGTGTTCGTGACCGCGGTCGAGGTGCTGTCGGCGGCCGACGAGCTGCCGCTGCCGGTGTTCGGCGAGGTGGACTATCCCGAGGAGACCCGGCTGAAGTACCGCTTCCTCGACCTGCGGCGCGAGGCGCTGCA
>CAYTMB010000465.1:0-2464 GCA_964438465.1 uncultured Rhodovulum sp.
CGACGAGGTTGGTCAGCGTCACCTCCGAGGTCGGGATCAGCCACCAGCCGTTGGTGGTCGCGTAGCTCTCCTCGGCGAACTTCGGGAGCTGGCCGGTGCCGAGCATGGCCTCCGGGCGCACCAGCACCGGGGTCCAGGTCTCGGTCAGGCCGTGCTGCTCCACATGCAGGTCGAGCATGAACTGCGCCAGCGCGCGATGCACACGGACGGTCGCGCCCGACAGCACGACGAAGCGGCTGCCCGACAGCCGGGCGGCGGCCTCGAAGTCCATGCCGGCGGCGGCGGCCGGGATCGCGTAGTGTTCCCGGGGCGCGAAGTCGAAGGCGCGCGGCGCGCCCCAGCGGCGCAGCTCGACGTTGGCGGTCTCGTCCGGGCCGTCGGGCACGTCGTCGGCCGGCAGGTTCGGCACGCCCATCAGCAGGTCGCGCAAGGCGGCGTCGGCCTCGGCGGCCTCGGTCTCGAGCCGGGCGATCTGATCCTTCTTCTCGGCGACCAGCGCGCGCAGCCGGGCGAAGCCGGCCTCGTCGCCGCGCGCCTTGGCGGCCCCGACCTCGCGGCTGGCGGCGTTGCGCTCGGCGAGCGCGGTCTCGGCGGCGTGGATCAGCCCGCGGCGGGTCTCGTCGAGCCCGAGCACGGTCTCGGCCAGCGGCGCGAGCCCGCGCCGGGCCAGGCCTTCGTCGAAGGCGTGCGGCGTCTCGCGGATCAGTCGGATGTCGTGCATGGCTCGGGTCCGGGCGGGGGCGTGTCGCGCGGGGTTATGGCCGAGAACGCGGGCCGATCAAAGCCCCGTTCTGCGGGGTCCCGGGCGGCTGCGCGCCGGGGGAGCGGCGCGCCGACGCCGCGCTTGTGGCCGCGGGGCGCCCGCGCCGCGCTGCGCCCTCCGCGCCGGTGGCGCCCGCGTCGCGCCCGGGGCGATCACGGCGCCAGCCGCCGGCGCGCGGCGGTCCGCTCAGCCCTCGCCGAGCGCAGCGGCCACCCGGGCCAGCGCGCGCGGGCGGTAGCCGGGGTCGGCCCGCCAGCGCGCCACCGCGGCGGGGGCCAGATCCGCGGCGGCGGCGGGGCCGTCCCGGTCGGCGCGGTCGCGCGCCAGCAGCGCGGCGAGCGGCCCGGGCCGGGTCGCGACCAGCGGCCCGCGGCAGTCGCGCCCGGCGGCGAGCCGCGCCAGCGCCGCCGGGTCGAAGGCGAGGCCGGCGGCGGCGGCGCCTTCGATCACCCAGAGCGCGGCGTCGTCGGACAGCGCGGAGGACGGCCCGCCGCCGCCGACCGAGCCGTGGTCGCCGGGAAACCAGCGCTGCTGGTAGGGCTGACCCGGGACCCCGGCGTTGAGGGCGGCGAGGTTGTGCCACAGCGTCGGCGGAAACGCCCGGCGCCGCTCGTCGATCGCCACGGCGTGGCGCGCGGCGCCGACATGGCGCGACAGCGCGGTGTCGTGGAAGCGCAGGCCGCGGTTCGTCAGCGCCGCGAGCCGCAGGTGCCCGGGGATCCCGAGCGCGCCGACGGTGTCCCAGACCCCGAGATAGGCGAGCCCGGGCGCGGCGCCGCCGGAATGGCGCGCGCGGAAGGCCCGCGCCGCGGCGTCCTTCGGCCCGGCGCCCGGCCCGCGGCGGCGGTAGAGATCCAGCGCCTCGGGGATCGCCGCCGCCGCGCCGCGCTCGACCACGCCCGCCGTGCGGATCAGCCCCGCGAGCGAGCGGGCGAGGAAGGCGCCGCGCGAAAAGCCGAACAGATAGATGGCATCCCCCGGCGCGTGATTGAACACCAGCCCGCGGTAGGCGTCGGCCAGCACCGCCATCAGCCCGAGGCCGAAGGCGCCGCCGAGCGCCCGGTCGAGCCCGCGCGCCAGCGCGCCGGTCCCGCGCCCCACGCCGACGCCGTCGAGATGCAGCGTCAGCTGGGCGGTCCCGTCCGGGGCCTCGGGCAGCACGGCCTGGGCGAGCTTGACCACATTGGTCGGGCAGGGGGCGTCCGCCCGCTTCCAGGTGCCGTCGCAGGCGATGACGATACGTTTCATGTCGCGCTCCGGATCGCCCCGGATCTGCGGGAGGCGCCCCTGGCCGGGCGATCTTGACTGTGGGATCTCGGGGAATCGGTCCGAATGCCGGACGCGCGCATCCTAGCGGCCCGGTCTTAACACATCGCGTCAGGCATCGCGTCCCGGCTTCGGTCCGGCGCGCGGGCGGCGACAGGGCGCTGGCGCGGCGCGGCGGTCCCGGCTAGGACGGGGCGATGACGCCCGAGACGCTCGATCCGCCCGGAGGCCGCCGCCTCGCCTATGCCCGCACGCCGGGGGCGGGGCCGGGCGTGGTGTTCCTCGGCGGCTTCCGCTCGGACATGACCGGGACCAAGGCCGCATTCCTCGAGGACTGGGCGCGGGCGCGCGGCCGGGCGTTCCTGCGCTTCGACTACAGCGGCCACGGCGCCTCGCCCGGCGCGTTCGAGGCGGGCTGCATCGGCGACTGGGCGG
>CAYTMB010000466.1:0-2457 GCA_964438465.1 uncultured Rhodovulum sp.
ACCTCGGCGGCGACATGCAGGTCGATGCGGACCTCGGGATGGCGCGCCATGAACTCCGGCAGCAGCGGCGCGAGATGCATCCCGGCGAAGGGCGCCGGCGCGCTCAGCCGCAGCACCCCGCGCGGCTCGGTCGCCTCGGCGCGCGCCGCCTTCTCGGCGTCCCGGACCCGGTCCACCAGGTCGTCGATCTGGCAGAGATAGGCGCGCCCGGCCTCGGTCAGGCTGACCGAGCGGGTCGAGCGGCGCAGCAGCCGCGCGCCGATCCGCTTCTCCAGCCGGGTCACCTGCGCGCTCACCGTCGATTTCGAGCAGCCGAGCGTCTCGGCGGCGGCGGAGAAGCTGCCGGTGCGCGACACCGCGATGAAGACGGTCACGCCGTCGAGCGGATCCATGCTGCGCCTCCAGACCTGCGATCACGGGGACCATAGCATCGTTCGATTTTCCGAACGACGGGTTCGGCGCGCCTGGCTTCTCGCCTGCGCGGTCGGCTGGCAGGGTCGCGCGCAGTCGCAACCCTGCACGGAGATCCCGAATGCACGACGTTCTCATCATCGGCGCGCGCTGCGCCGGATCGGCCCTCGCCCTGTCGATCGCGCGCGCAGGCCTCCGCGTGCGCGTGGTCGAGCGCGCGCGCTTCCCCAGCGACACGATGTCGGGCCACTACATTCATCCCGCCGGCGTCGCGGCGCTGCGCCGGCTCGGCCTCCATGACAGGCTCGCGGCGCTGGGCGCCCCGTTCCAGCGGCGGATCACCGTCGATTTCGGCCCGGTGGCGCTGGGCGCGACGCCGGCGCCCGCGCCGGACGGCATGGTCGAGGCGGTCGCCCCGCGACGCTACCTGTTCGACCCGATGCTGGCGGCGGCCGCCGCCGAGGCGGGCGCGGAGCTCTGCGAGGGGGCGCGCTTTCTCGAGCCGGTCGTCGAGGACGGGCGCGTCGTCGGCGCGCGGGTCGCGACGCCGGGCGGCGGCGAGGAGGTGATCCGCGCGCGCGTTCTCGTCGGCGCCGATGGCCGGCGCTCGCGCGTCGCCCGCTCGCTCGGGGCGTCCGCCTATGCGGTGAACCCGGCGACCACCTGCACCTATTACGCCTACTAGGACGGGTTCGATGCCGACGAGACCCGGCTGTTCGTGCGCGACGGGCGGTTCGCGGTGGTCGCCCCGACCAACGACGGCCGCGTCTTCCTCGCGATCGCCTGGCCGCACGCCGAATTCCGCCGGGTGCGCGCCGACGTCCGGACCGCCTACCGGGCCGCGGCGGCGGAGATCCCGTGGATCGCCGACCGGCTGGCGACGGCCGAGCAGGCGGAGCGGTTCGTGGGGACGGCCGATCTCGACGGCTTCTTCCGGACGTCGCGGGGGCCGGGCTGGGCGCTGGTCGGCGACGCCGGCTATCACAAGGACCCGATCACCGCGCAGGGCATGACCGACGCGCTGCTGCACGCCGAACTGCTGGCCGAAGCGCTGACGGCCGGGCTGTCCGGCTCGGTTCCGCTGGACGCGGCGCTGGCCGGCTACCAGCGCCGGCGCGACGACCTCGCCGGGCCGATGTATGCGATGACCAACGACCTCGCGCGGCTCGCGCCGCCGACGGCCGAGATGGCGGCGCTGGTCGGCGCGCTGCAAGATGACCCGGAGGCGACGCGGCGGTTCATGGGCGTGATGGCGGGGACGGTCCCGCTCCCGGAGTTCTTCGCGCCGGAGAATCTCGCGCGCATCGTCGGCGGCCGTCAGGCGGCCTGAACGCGACGGAACGGCCGCCGGTTGGCGCGTCAGAACGCCAGCCGGTAGCCGACCGCCTCGGCGACATGGCGTTTCTCCACCGTCCCGGAGGCTTCGAGGTCGGCGATGGTGCGCGCGACCCGGATCACCCGGTGATAGCCGCGGGCGCTGAGGTGGAACTTGCGCGCGACCTCCTCCAGCAGCCGCAGCGCGGCCTCGCTGGGCGCCGCGACGGCGTCGAGCAGGTCGCCCTCGGCGTCGGCGTTGGTCGAGATCTCGGGGGCGTCGGCGTAGCGGGCGCGCTGGACCGCCCGCGCCGCCGCCACCCGCGCCGCGACGGCGGCGCTGCCCTCGCTCGGCTGCGGCAGGGCGAGGTCCTCGACCGTCACGGGCGGCACCTCGATGCGGATGTCGAAGCGGTCCATCAGCGGGCCGGAGATCCGCCCGAGATAATCCGCGCCGCAGTCGGGCGAGCGGGCGCAGGCCCGCGCCGGATCGGCGAGATGGCCGCAGCGGCAGGGGTTGGCGGCGGCCACCAGCATGAACCGGCAGGGATAGCGGATGTGGGCGTTGGCCCGGGCGACCACCACGTCGCCGGTCTCGATCGGCTGGCGCAGCGTCTCCAGCACGGCGCGGGGGAACTCGGGGAACTCGTCGAGGAACAGCACGCCGTGATGGGCGAGGCTGATCTCGCCCGGCTTGGCGCCGCGGCCGCCGCCGACGATCGCCGCCATCGA
>CAYTMB010000467.1:0-2453 GCA_964438465.1 uncultured Rhodovulum sp.
ACCTCGACCAGCTCGGCCCCGAACAGCCGCAGCGCGTCCTTCTTTTCCTGGCTCTGGGTCTCGGGGATCACGATGACGCAGCGATACCCCATCGCCGCGCCGATCAGCGCGAGACCGATCCCGGTGTTGCCCGCGGTCCCCTCGACGATCACGCCGCCCGGCGCCAGCTTGCCCCGCGCCACCGCGTCGCGGATGATCCACAGCGCGGCGCGGTCCTTGACCGACTGGCCGGGGTTCATGAACTCGGCCTTGCCGAGGATCTCGCAGCCCGTCGCCTCGGAGGCGCGGCGCAGGCGGATCAGCGGCGTGCCGCCGACCGCCGCGGGCAGGTCCCAAGCGATCTTCATCCGGTCAGTCCCCATTTGCCGCGGTCCCGATCCGGCTTATCCGGTCCGCCGCCGCCCATCAAGCCGCCGGCCTTCCCGACCGCGACATTCGGACGGCCCGCCGCCGCCGCCCGCACAGGCCCGTTCCGCAAAGGTTGCGACCAGGTTAACGGCGACACTACTTTCCATGTAAAATCAACAAGATAACCATCTGTATCAACATGATACACTCATGCGAATTCAGCTTCGGCTCCAGGCCGCCGCCAGCCGATCCGCATTGCCCGCCAGCCACAACAGCGAGATCAGCAGCGGCCCGTTGTTGACCTCTCCGCTGCGGACCAGCTCCAGCGCCGCGTCCAGCGGCAGCACCAGCGCCCGGATGTCCTCGTCCTCCTCCGCGAGGCCGTGCACCCCGCCGGCGCCCTCCAGATCCGCCTCGCCGACATAGGCGGTGATATGCTCGGCCATGACGCCGGGCGAGGTGTAGTAGCCGGCGATCCGCTCGATCCGCCCCAGCGTCAGCCCCGCCTCCTCCAGCGCCTCGCGGCGCGCCGTCGCCTCCGGCCCCTCGCCCGCGTCGCAGCGCCCCGCCACGGTCTCGAGGCACCAGGGATGCGGATCGCGGCGCGCGAACGGCCCGACGCGGAACTGCTCGATCAGCAGCACCGCGCGGCGCCGCGGATCGAACGGCAGCACCGTGACCGCATCGCCGCTGGCGAACACCGCCCGCTCGACGACGCCCGACATCCGCCCGTCGAACCGGCGATGCCGCAGCCGGTGCTCCTCGATCGCGAAGTATTTCGCATAGGGTCGCGCGATCGCGACCGGCTCCACATCCACCGCCGACAGCCCGCGCCGGACCCGCACCGGGCTCGCCTCGACCGCGCCGCGCACCCGGCTCAGCGCCCGAAAGCTGATCCCCGGCATCAGCGCGGCCATCTCCGCCGCCGGCCGCCGCCCGAACTGCCCCATCGCCTCCAGCGCCGCCTCGGCCAGATGCGCCCGCCATTCCGGCTGGTGGATCGCCTCGAACCGCACGGCCGGCGCCCGCCCCGGTCCGGCGAGGAAAGCCTCGCCCCGCCGCCCGTCCTCCAGCACGACCGGCGTCGGCGCCCCCGCCGCGCCGAAGGCCGCGAACGCGAACGCCAGCCGCGCCGCCGCCGCGGCGTCCACCTCGGCCACCGCCCCGTCGGTCACGGCGCCCGCCTCGGCCGCCAGCGCCAGCGCCGCGCCTTGCGGATCGACGAACAGCGCGTGGCCGGGCGCCCGCGCGGCGCGGAGCGGCCCGCCTGCGCCATCGGGACCGAGGATCGCGCGCAGCATGTCCGCTTCCGCGAACGGGCCGGGGAGAAAGATCGAAGACATCGGCGCTCCATCGTAGGCGGGCCGGGCGCAAGGACCCGGCCATTTCGCCGGGCGGGTGATCCGAAGCCCCGGCCCTGACGTAGCAGGACCACCGACGACTGGACAGGACCGCAGTGATGGCCACCGCCCACGCCTCGCCCCGGATGCTCGCCGCCTTCGCGAGCGGGGCGCTGTCCGAGGGCATGGGGCTGCTGGTGGCCAGCCATCTGGCGCTCTGCCCCGCCTGCCGGTCGCAGGTGGCGGCGCGCGAAGCGATCTGCGGCGCGCTGCTGCGCGACGGCGACGAGGCGCCGCCGGCGCCGGGCTGTCTCGCCGGCGCGCTGGCGCGCATTGAAGCGTCGGCGCCTGTCGCCGCCGTCCTCCCGGTCGAGGCCGCCGGCGCCACCTTGCCGGCGCCGATCCGGGCGCGGACCGGCGATGACGCCGGCGACCTGCGCTGGCGGTTCCTGCTGCCCGGACTGTCCGAGCATCGGCTGAAGGGTTTCGAGGGCGAGGACGTCCGGCTGTTGCGCGCGAGACCGGGGGTGCGCGTCCCCAATCACACCCACCTCGGCGACGAAGCGACGCTGGTCCTCGCCGGTCGGATGCGCGACGGCGACCGCGTCTTCGCCCGCGGCGATGTCGCGCTCGCCAGCCGGACCGACGAGCACCGCCCCGAGATCGTCGGGGACGAGGCCTGCGTCTGCCTGATCGTGCTGACCGGTCGCCTCCGGTTCACCGGGCCGTTCGGCCGCGTGCTGAACCTGCTCTCCTGAAGCGGCG
>CAYTMB010000468.1:0-2451 GCA_964438465.1 uncultured Rhodovulum sp.
CGCGCGGTGATGATCGACCAGTTCACCCGGCTGCGCGACGGCGACCGGTTCTGGAGCGAGGGCCGCGGCTTCAGCGCGGCCGAGCTGGCGGAGCTGTGGGACACCACGCTGTCGGACGTCATCGTGCGCAACACCGATGTCGAGATCATGCAGGAGAACGCCTTCTTCGCCTATGACCGCCAGGGCGGCGGCGACGGGGCCGACACGCTGACCGGCCGGGCGACGGCCCGCAATCTGCTGATCGGCGCCGGCGGCAACGATCGCCTGTTCGGCGGCGGGCTCGGAGACGAGCTGCACGGCGGCGCCGGCGCCGACCGGCTGGAGGGCCGGGGCGGCGCCGACAAGCTGTTCGGCGGTCGCGGCGCCGACCTGCTGATCGGCGGCGCCGGCAAGGACACCATCCACGGCGGCGACGGCGACGACATCGTGGTCATCCGCGCAAGCGAGGCGTTCACCGACGTGATGTTCGGCGGCGCCGGAACCGACACCCTGCGGATCGCGCCGGGGACCGGCAACGCGGTGCTCGCCAACACGGCGCTGATCACCGGCTTCGAGATCCTCGACGGCCGCGGTCAGAGCATCGTCGGCACCGCAGGCGACGACGTGTTCGACTTCTCCGGGTTCGCGCGGGTGAACAACCTCGCGTCGATCCGCGGCGGGTCCGGTAACGACACGATCGTCGGAAGCCGGTTCGACGACGTCATCCTGGGCGGGCTCGGCAACGACACGATCCGCGGCGGCGACGGCGACGACGAACTGCTCGGGCAGGCCGGCGTCGATGCGGTCTTCGGCAACGGCGGCGACGACGTGCTGGTCATCCGCGGCGACGAGGCCGTGCGCGACACGCTGAACGGCGGCGCGGGCCGCGACGTGCTGCGGGTCGATGCGAGCGGCGGCGACGTCTTCCTGTCGGACACCGGGCGGATCGTCAGCGTCGAGGCCTTCGAGGCCGGGGGGGTCTCGCTGCGCGGCACCGAGGCGGGCAACGTCCTCGACCTGTCGACCTTCCGCGAGGTGACCGGCCTCCTGTCGATCCGGGGCCATGGCGGCAACGACATCATCACCGGCAGCGCCGGCGCCGACCTCATCTTCGGCGGCCGGGGCAGCGACACGATCGCCGGCGGCCGGGGCAACGACGTGCTGGTCGGCAACCGCGGCAACGACGTCTTCGTGTTCGAGGCCGGGTCCTCCGGCGGCCGGACCCGCATCCTGGACTTCGACGCGGACAGCAACGACCGGCTGCGGTTCGAAGGTTATTCCTACGGCGCGTCCAACCCCAGCCGCCTCAGCGACCAGGACCGGATGGACGCGATCGCCGACGCGACGGAGTTCCGCGGCGGCAGGGCGATCATCGATCTGGGCGAGATCGGCGGCTCGGGCTCGATCTGGCTGGAGGGCGTGACCCGGCTCTCCTTCACCGGGACCGAGGATTTCCTGTTCGGCTGAGGCCGCCGCCGCTGTCCCGGGCGCCCCCGACGGGACGCCCCATTAACCAAACATTAGGATACAAGATTTCCCCGCTCGCGCTTGGAGCCGGGAAGATATAAGCCGCAAGTTGCGGAGAGCGCCCCCCTGTTCGGGGGTTTGGTGTGTTGGGGGAGTGCATAGAATGGCCGTTGATCCTTCAGTTACATTTGCAGGCGCGGCGCGGCCGCCGAGCGGCGGCGCCAGCGGCGGCGCCGTGGGCGCGATCCAGTTCCGGATGGCCGACCACACCTTTTCGGCGGGCGGGGCGGCCATCGCCGGCGGCGACCGGCCGAATCCGCGCGCGATCTCGAACATCGTGTTCTCCCAGACCGACGCCAGCGGCGCCCCGGTCGACAAGCCCAGCGCGGGCGGCTTCAGCAACATGCTGTGGGTCTGGGGCCAGTTCCTCGACCACGACCTCGACCAGACCAGCAACGGCGCCGCGTTCGGCACGGCGCCGATCACGGTCCCGGCCGGGGATCCGGTGTTCACGCCCGGCAGCACGCTGAGCTTCAACCGGTCGCAGTTCGTCTCCGGCACCGGCACGAACGCCGCGAATCCGCGGCAGTACGACAACGACGTGACCTCGATGATCGACGCCTCGAACATCTACGGCTCCAGCGCGGCGAAGCTCGCCGCGCTCCGCGTCGCGGACTCGGCGAAGCTGAAGGTGACCGCCGACGGCACCATAGGCTTCGCCTCGGGCGATCCGGTGTTCGGCAACGGCGCGGTGACCGGCGACACCCGCGCCAACGAGAACGTCGGCCTGCTGTCGATGCACGCCCTGTTCGCGCGCGAGCACAACCGCCTCGTCGACGAGCTTGCGGCCGCCGACCCGAGCCTGACCGTCGGCGAGTTGTTCGAGGGCGCGCGCGCCCGCGTCGAGGCGATCATGCAGGCGATCACCTACAAGGAATTCCTGCCGATCCTGATCGGCGACAACGCGCTCGCCGACTTCTCCGGGTTCAAGTCGAACGTCAACCC
>CAYTMB010000469.1:0-2443 GCA_964438465.1 uncultured Rhodovulum sp.
ACGCCCTGGCGCGCATGGAGCGCATGCGCTCCTATCTCGACAACGGCATGCTCGAGCTCGACAACAATACGGCCGAGCGCGGGATGCGCGCCATCGCCCTGGGACGGAAGAATTATCTCTTCGTCGGCTCCGAGGCCGGCGGCAAGGCCGCCGCCATCGCCTACACCCTGATCGAGACTGCAAAGCTGAACGACGTCGATCCCGAAGCCTGGCTGGCCGACACCATCGCCCGAACCCCAGACTACCGCATCACCAGGGTCGACGACCTGCTCCCCTGGCATTGGAAACGGTAGCGGTCACGCCGGACGCTTACGGCGTTGCGGCGTGAATGCGCGACGAACAGCGCCATGCAGACCAGCGTGCAGGCGATCACCGTGTTGCGCCGCACGTCCATGCGGTCGGCCAGCGTCGGGATCACCAGGCCGCCCACCACCCGCGCGCCCATGCCCAGCGCCGCGAACAGCCCGATCTCCGGCGCCGTCAGCCCCCAGTCGCCCAGCCACAGCGGCCAGAACGGCAGATGCACCCCCATCGCCATGAAGAACGCCGCATAGAACCCCGCGGTGTGCAGCCCGGCGCGGCTCACGAACGATCCGCCCAAAGCCTAGCCGCCCCGGCCGCCGGCGGCGCGCGGAGGCCGCCTCACCGCAGGCCCACCCGCGCCAGGATGAAATCGGCGATCGCGGGGATGTCGTCGAGGTCGAACACCGGCACCGCCAGGCCTTCGACCGGCGCATCGGCGGCCACCGCCTCGATGGTCTCGTCGGCCTCGGCGATCAGGTCCTGCGCCGTCGCGGTGCGCCGCGCCTCGATCTTCGGATGGCGGTCGCGCTTGTAGCCCTCCACCAGCACCAGGTCGACCGGCGCCAGCTGCGCCAGCAGGTCCGCCAGCGGCGGCTCCTCCGCGCCGCGCAGCTCGGTCATCAGCGCCCAGCGCTGCCGCGACGCCACCAGCACCTGCGCCGCGCCCGCCGCGCGGTGGCGGTGACTGTCCTTGCCCGGCTGGTCGATGTCGAATCCGTGGTGCGCATGCTTCAGCGTCGAGACCGTCAGCCCCCGCGCGGTGATCTCCGCCACCAGCCGCTCGACCAGCGTGGTCTTGCCGGAGTTCTTCCAGCCGGTGACGCCATAGACCTTCATCGCGCGCTCCAGCCCGTGATCCCGGTCCCTGCCAAACCCATCCGCCCCGTGCCCCCGGCCTCAGCTCGCCACGCGGTCGGCGCCGCCATGCGCCGCCGACCAGGCCAGCGGTTCGGCGAGGAAACGCTCCACCTCGTCGAGGGTGGCCGGGGTGAAATGCCCGCCGGACCGCGCCTCCGCCAGCACGTCGCGCCAGGTGGCGAGGTAGTGCAGCTGCAGCCCGTGCCCCGCCAGCACCGCCTCGGTCTGCGGGAAGACGCCGTAGTAGAACACCACCAGCGTATGCGCGACCTCGCCCCCCGCCCCGCGCACCGCCTCGGCGAAGCGCAGCTTCGAGCCGCCGTCGGTGGTCAGGTCCTCGACCAGCAGCACCCGCGCGCCCTCGGCCATCTCGCCCTCGATCAGAGCGTTGCGCCCGAACCCCTTGGGTTTCTTGCGAACGTACAGCATCGGCAGCGCCAGCCGCTCGGCGATCCAGGCCGCGAACGGAATGCCCGCCGTCTCGCCGCCCGCCACCGTGTCGAAGGCCTCGAACCCCGCGTCGCGCAGCAGCTTCGCGCAGGCGAAGTCCATCAGCGCGCCGCGGATCCGCGGGTAGGAGATCAGCTTGCGGCAGTCGATGTAGACCGGCGAGGCCAGCCCCGAGGTCAGCTTGTAGGGTTCGTCGGCGCGGAAATGCACCGCCCTGACCTCCAGCAGCATGCGGGCGGTCAGCCGCGCCATCTCGGCGTCGGGGGGGAAGCCGTTTGCGAACATGCGCTCTCTCCTGGTCAGGCCTGCGCCGGCGCGTCGCAGCGCCGCGCGGCGTGGTTGATCCGGCTGGACATCCGGCGCGCCGCACGGCTCCACCCCGCCCCCGGGCGCGGGTGACGACCCGTGGCGTGTCGTGTGGCGTTCATCGGCGGCGCCGCGCTTCCGTGATGCGGGTCGACGTCCACACAGGCAGGTCGACCATCCGGCGCCCGGGCGATGCGCCGTCGCTCAGCGCGGCCCCGTTTCGATCCGTCCGCGCGCGTATCACCCGACTGCCGGCGGCGCGGCCGCCAGGGCTCCTCCGCGCCGCGGCTCGCCCGAGCCCCCCGCGGGCCGCCTCCCTCCGACGCCCCGCCCGATCCCCCTTCTTCCAGCCAGAAACCTGGAGAGCAGCGCCGGGGGTGCGGGGGCGGCGAACGCCCCGCCGGCGCAGGCCAACAGGCCTGCGCCCAGCAGAGAGACTCGCGCGCACCGCGCGCTCGATATGGCGCCAAAGGGCGCCCCGGGCCTCCGGCCCGAGCGCCGGCCGAGCGGGAGCCCTGGCTCCCCG
>CAYTMB010000470.1:0-2438 GCA_964438465.1 uncultured Rhodovulum sp.
CGAGGTTCTGCGCGACGTCGAGGTCGGGGATCAGCGCCGGCTCCTGGTAGACCGGGACGAGCCCGGCGCGGCGGGCGCCGCCGGGCGAGCGGATGTCGCGGGGCTGGCCGCGGACGAGGATGCGGCCGGAGTCGGCGCGGACGGCGCCGGTGAGGATCTTCACGAGGGTGGACTTGCCGGCGCCGTTGGCGCCCATCAGCGCGTGGACCTCGCCGGGCAGGACCGCGAGCGAGGCGTTGCGCAGGGCCGCGACCGCGCCGTAACGCTTGGCGACGCCGGTGGCGTCGAGGACCGGAGACGGGGCTGGCGCCTGTATCATGATGATACGCTAGTCATCCGGCTGATTTCATTGATGAATCCAGAAAGGGTGTTTTCAGGCGGCCGCCGATCCGGGACCGGCGGCCGCCGTTGCCTCAGCTTTCGCCCGGGCCCTTGCAGGCGATGATCTGGTCCTTGGTATAGGTCGTCCAGTCGGGGATCGAGATCGAGACCGGCCATTCCGGGCTGAGCGACGGATCGGCGGCGGCCTGGAGCTTGGCCTTGCCCTCCTCGGTCACGTTCTCCCAGATCTCGGGCTGCACCAGCACGGTCTGCTCGGCCGGGGTCTGGCCGTCGAGGATCTGCAGCGCGAGCGTGACGCCGGCGCCGCCGATCGAGCCGGGGTTGGTTACGGCGGCGCCCTGGAGACCCTCGACCGAGTTCAACTGGCCGACGAAACCGGCGTTGTCGGCGCCGACCACCGGCACCAGCCCCGCGCCGCTCTCGACCAGCGCATCGACGATCACGTTGTCGATGCCCGAGGTCCAGACGCCGTCGAACGGGATGCCGGTGGCGATGTAGTCGAGGATCTGCTGCTTGGCCTGGTCCTGCTGCCAGCCGGTGAAGACCTCCTGCGCCACGGTGACGTCGGGGAATTCGGCGAGCGCGCGCTTGAAGCCGGTGTCGCGGTCGCTGTCGGCCGAGGCGCCGGCGGCGCCGCGCATGTAGACGACGCTGCCCGTGCCGCCCATGGTCTCGAACAGCCATTTCGCCCCGAGATAGGCGTATTCCTCCTGGTTGTTGGAGACGATGTACGCGCTCGGCTCGGTCACGGTCTGGTCGACGGCGACGACGGTGATGCCGGCGGCGGTCGCCTCGGCGAGCGCCGACTGGATGCCGGCGGGGTCGGCCGGGTTGACCACGATGGCGTCGACGCCCGCGGAGATCAGGTTGCGGATGTCCTCGAGCTGGCCGGCGGCGTCGGTGTTGCGATGCGCGATGTTGAGGCTCGCGACCTTGCCGGAGGCCAGCGCCTGCGCCTTCATCGCGCAGATCATCTCCTCGCGCCAGCCGTTGCCCTGCACGGTGTTGGAGATGCCGATGACATAGCCGTCCTGCGCCAGCGCCGGCAGCGCCGCGCCGAAGAACGCGGCGCCGGCGAGCAGGGCGCGGAGTTTCGTGACCTTCATGGGAATTTCCTTTCCTCCCGGTTGGATGCGGCGGTTCTTGCGACCACCCTCACTTCACATACGGCCGGAGCACGTCCCGGGCCAGCAGGAAACCGCGTTTCACTGAATCTTCATCGGCTTCGAAGTCGCGGTCCTCATGCTCGATGATGACCGGCCCGTCGTAGCCGGCGCGGTAGAGGCCGGCGAAGAAGCCCGGCCAGTCGACCTCGCCGAGGCCGGGCATGCGCGGCACCTGCCAGCCGATGCCCTCGGACATCACGCCGCGCTCGTAGAGGCCGTCGCGGTCGATCATCAGGTCCTTGGCGTGGGCGTGGCGGATATGCGGGCCGAACTCGCGCAGGAAACGGGCCTGGTCGATCATCAGCCAGACGAGGTGCGACGGGTCGAAGTTCATCCCGACCGCGCCGCCCCAGGCCTCGAGGATGCGCCGCCAGACCTGCGGCGAATAGGCGATGTTGTGCCCGCCCGGCCATTCGTCGGCGCTGAAGATCATCGGGCAGTTCTCGAAGGCGAGCTGCACGCCGTGGTCGCGGGCGTGGGCGATGATCTCGGGCCAGATTTGTTCGGCGGCCTTCCAGTTCTCGTCCACGGTCTTTTTCGCGTCGCCGCCGCAGAAGGTGTTGACGAGGCCGACGCCCATCCGGCTCGCCGCGGCGATCACCGCCTTGAGATGGGCGATGACCGCCTCGCGGTGGGCGGGGTCGGGATGGAGCAGGTTGGGGTAATAGCCGAGCGCGGAGACCGCGAGCCCCTGTTCGGCGAGCGCGGCGACGATCTCGCGGCCCTGGGTCTCGGAGACGCCGGCGGCGTCGATGTGGCTGGTTCCGGCGTAGCGCCGGGTCGGTCCGGCGGCGGGCGGCCAGCTGGCGATCTCCAGCGCCTCGAAGCCGGCGCCGCTCGCCCAGGCGGCGACCTCGTCGAGAGGGGCGTCGGGGAACGGGGCGGTCAGCACTCCGAGCTTCATCGTTGCGTCTCCATGTGGCGGACGGG
>CAYTMB010000471.1:0-2438 GCA_964438465.1 uncultured Rhodovulum sp.
GCGCGCATGGTCATGCGATCTCGACCTCGTAGTTCTCGATCACCGTGTTGGCGAGCAGCGCCCGGCACATCGCGTCGACTTCCGCGCGGGCGGCCTCCGGATCGGCGGCGTCGAGGTCGAGCTCGATCACCTTGCCGACGCGCACGTCGCCCACCCCCGCGAAGCCGAGCGAGCCGAGCGCGTGGCGGACGGCCTCGCCCTGCGGGTCGAGCACGCCGCGCTTCAGCGTCACATGCACGCGGGCCTTCATCAGTTCACCAGCTTGGGGCCCGTGGCGCGGCCGTTGGTGCGCGGCATCACCCCGAGGCGCTTGGCCACCTCGGTGTAGGCGTCGGTGAGGTTGCCGAGGTCGTGGCGGAACACGTCCTTGTCGAGCTTGCGGCCGGTCTCGATGTCCCACAGCCGGCAGCTGTCGGGCGAGATCTCGTCGGCGACGATCAGCCGCTGGAAGTCGCCGTCATAGGCGCGGCCGACCTCGATCTTGAAATCGACCAGGCGGATGCCGACGCCGAGGAACATCCCCGACAGGAAGTCGTTCACCCGCAGCGCCAGCGCGATCATGTCGTCGATGTCCTGCTGGCCGGCCCAGTTGAACGCGATGATGTGTTCCTCGGAGACGATCGGATCGCCGAGCGCGTCGTCCTTGTAGTAGAACTCGATGATCGGGCGCGGCAGCTGCTGGCCCTCGGGGATGCCGAGGCGCTTGGAGATCGAGCCGGCGGCGTAGTTGCGCACCACGATCTCGAGCGGGATCATCTCGACCATGCGGATCAGTTGTTCGCGCATGTTCAACCGGCGGATGAAGTGCGTCGGCACCCCGATCGTGTTGAGCCCGGTCATGAAATGTTCGGACAGGCGGTTGTTCAGCACGCCCTTGCCTTCGATCACCGCCTTTTTCTCGGCGTTGAACGCGGTCGCTTCGTCCTTGAAGTACTGGATCAGTGTGTCGGGCTCCGGTCCTTCGTAGAGAATCTTCGCCTTGCCCTCGTAAACCAACCTGCGCCGGGCCATGCATGTCTCCGAAAAAGTCGAGGCGAAGGTCGGGCGCGGCGCCCGCCCCTCCCGATTTTCCCGCTCTATAGGCTCTGAGCGCGGCGCCGGCAAGCGTTGTCGCCGGAGGCGACGGCGCGCATCGGGCGACCCTCGAGCCGGTTTCCCGGCGCCGTCGAGCGAAAACAGCGGGTTGTCGTCGGCCTCGCCGTCGCCGGGCGGCGCGGTTTGCGCCGATCGCCGGCGCCGGCGCCTTGTCGGACCGGGTCCGGGGTGCTTATGTCGCCCGCAGACGCAAACGCCGGGGAGACGACGATGAGCGACAGCTTCAAGGAGCGCGAGAAGGGCTTCGAGACCAAATACGCCCACGATCAGGAGCAGCAGTTCCGCGCCGCCAACCGGCGCAACCGGCTCGTCGGGGCCTGGGCCGCGGCGCTGCTGGGCAAGACCGGCGACGACGCCGCGGCCTATGCGCTCGAGGTCGTCAAGGCGGACTTCAAGTCGGCGGGCGACGGCGACGTGGTCGCCATGCTGAAGGCCGATCTCGGGGATCGCGCCGACGAGGCCGCCATCCGCGCGAAGCTCGACGAATGCATGACCATCGCCAAGGCCCAGCTGCTGGACGAGGCGCGCTGAGCGCGCCTCCGGCGGTCAGACGGCGGGTTCGGCGGCGGCGGTCAGGCTCGCCGGATCCTCGACCGGCGGGCCGGTGACGAAGCCCTGGGCGTGGGTGAAGCCGAGCCCGCGCACGAGGCTGAGCTGGTCGCGCCGCTCGACGCCCTCGGCGGTGACCGCCACGCCGGTCCGGCGCGCCAGCGCCGTGATCGCGCGCACCAGCTCCAGCGTCGCCGGATTGCCGAGGTCGCGCACGAAGGCGCGGTCGAGCTTGATGCGGTGGTGGGGCAGGCGGCCGAGATAGGCCAGCGCGCTGTAGCCGGTGCCGAAGTCGTCGAGCGCGATGCGCACGCCGCGGGCGATCAGCGCCTCGAGCTGGGCCGCGGTCTCGGCGGTGTCGCGCATCAGCACGGTCTCGGTGATCTCCAGCTCCAGCCGGTCGGGCGCCACGCCCGCCGCCGCCAGCGCCGCCTCGATGCCGGCGACGAAGCCGGGCTGGTGGAACTGCAGCGCCGAGACGTTCACCGACAGCGTCAGCCGCCCCGGCCAGCGCGCCGCCGCCGCCAGCGCCGCGCGCAGCGCCCAGTCGCCGAGCGGCAGGATCAGCCCGCTCGTCTCGGCCAGCGGGATGAAGGCATCGGGCGCGAGCTCGCCGCGCAGCGGGTGACGCCAGCGCAGCAGCGCCTCGGCGCCGCTGATCCGGCCGTCGGCGAGGTCGAGGTAACCCTGGTAGACCAGCCGCATCTGGCCGCGCCGGGCGGCCAGGGCGAGGTCGCGCCGCATCCGCTCGCCGGGCGCCGGGGCCGCGACGTCGCGGGCCTGCGGCGCGGCGG
>CAYTMB010000472.1:0-2412 GCA_964438465.1 uncultured Rhodovulum sp.
CACGGGCTGACCAATGCGGTGTTCATGCCCTATGTGCTCGACTTCAACCGCGAGGCGGTCTGGGACAAGATGGAGCGGCTGGCGGGCTGGCTCGGGATCGAGGGCGGTTATCCGGGGTTCCTCGACTTCGTGCTGCGGCTGCGGCGCGACCTCGGCGTGCCGCACACCCTCGACAAGATCGGGGTCGACCGGTCGCGCCTCGAGGAGATGGCGGCGATGGCGGTGGTCGATCCGACCGCCGGCGGCAATCCGCGCCAGCTGAACGCGGCCGATGCGCTCGAGCTCTACGACCGGGCGATCGAGGGCCGGGTCGGCTGATCCGGGCGGGCGCCCGGCGCGGGGTTCAGCGGGACTTCACGATGCCCGAGAACCCCGCGACCGCGAGCAGGCCGAGCACCCAGCCGGCGATGCCCTGGAAATACTCGAACAGCTTGCCGGCGGCGCCGAGCGGGTGGCGCGTGTCCGGCGACCAGTAGGCGCGCTGCCCGGTCTCCAGGCCCGGGATCAGCGCATCGAACGAGAACATCCACCGGTTGAACTTGGGGAAGGACGCGGCCTCGGGCTGGTCGAGGAAACATCCGAGCTGGGACTGCCCGGGCCGGGCGAGGCCGGGGCGCTGCACGTCGATCGAGGGCATGCGGATCCGCGCGGCCGCCGGCGCGCCGCACAGCACCCATTCGGGCGAGCGCAGCACCACCGGCACGTTCGGCCGCATCTGGTCCTCGGCCCGGATGGTCCCGTACAGCGCGGCGCCCGCGGCCCAGAACAGCGCGAGCCAGCACAGCGCGCGCAGGGGTTGCAGCCCGTATCCGACCGTCACATGCAGGAGCGCGTCCTTCAGCGCGAGGCCGGCGCGGAACGGCCAGGACGCCGCCCGCGCCCGCCGGGCGCGACGCTGGAGCCGCTCCTTGACCATCAGCACCGCGTTGGCGTCCTCGTCATGCCCCATGTCGGAGAGGACGGCGCTGAGCTGCTCGTAGGGTTGCGGCCAGAAATCCTCGCCCCAGCGGCCGGGATCCTGCCGCGACAGCCAGTCGAGACGGCGCGCCGCGTCCACCGGCGCGCCGAGGAAGGCGCCGTAGCGGCAGCGGTTGAGCAACAGCTCGCCCGGTTCCGGCCAGCTCGACGGATGGTCGGAGATCGCGCCGATCTGCGCGCCGGTCAGGCTGAGGGCGCCCGAGATCCGGGCGCTCTCGCGCAGGAACAGCGCGCCGGCGATGCTGGCGCGGTTGAAGATGAGCGCCAGCCCGCCGGGCGCCTCGAACACGCCGCCGTCGAGATCGACGTCGCCCTCGATGCGCGCGCCGATGAACTGCGCCTCGCCCTTGAGCCGTGCGGCGCGCAGCGCGACGTCGCCGGCCACGACGACGCCGCCGGCGTCGATCGCCGCCGCGCCGACCATCGCGATGCTGGCGCCGCTCGCGCCGAGATCGCCGCCCAGGCGCGCGCCGGTCAGCTTCACCCCGCCGAGGCAGGTGGTCCCGCGCAGGGTGAGATCGCCGCCGGTCTCCATGTTGGAGGCGTCGAGCGCGACGCCGCCGGGATGGGTCAGGGTCGCGCCGTCGAGCACGACCTCGCCGCCGATGCGCGCGCCGGGCAGCAGGATCGAGCCCTCGACCTGCGCGCCGCGCAGATACACGCCGCCGCGCGCCTCGAGCCGGTCGGCGGACAGGCCGGGCAGGATGGACCCGTCGAGAAACAGCGTGTCGATCACCGCCGAGCGCAGGATCGGCGCCGCCTCGAACCGGCAGTCCACCAGCCCGATGTCGCGCGGGATGCGGCAGCCTTCGAGGTCCAGCGCGCCGACGATGCAGGCCCCGCTCAGCCGCAGGCCCTTTTCGTGCAGGCGCGGCGCGTTCGAGCCGCCCAGCATCAGGAACCGGATCAGCGCGGCGCGGACCGTCCGGGCCGCGTCGCCCGCGAGGGGCGGCGCGCCGGCGCCGAGGCGGTCGAACATCCCGGTGTCGAGCGCGGCGACGATCCCCGCCTCGGCCGCGGACAGCGGCTCGAAGTCCTGGAGGCTGCGCTCGGTCACGCGCCCGGTCCGGGCGGCGCGGCGCTGTCGCGGCAAGGTCCAGACCGTTTCTGCGTCACCCGAGCGCCCCAAGATCGCGTCCGCGGATCCGTCGTCCGGGAACCCGCCAGATACGTCAGCGCCGGCGGACGGGCAAGGCCGTCGGCCCGGCGCGGGGGATCGCCGCCCCCTGCCCCGGCGTCCTGGCCATACGCGCTCCGGCTGATCGGCTCGGAACTGGCCCGGACCCGGATGCGGCTGGAGCGCGCGTTCTCCGCATTCGCTTCACCGATTTGTCCGTCGACAAATCGGTGCGCGCCTGCCTGCCCCCGGCAGGCGCGATAGACGCGCCCGCCAGGCAGGCGCGCACCGATTGGAGACCGACGGGGATGCGTGGC
>CAYTMB010000473.1:0-2409 GCA_964438465.1 uncultured Rhodovulum sp.
CGCACGCCGATGACGGCGATCCGCGCCTTCTCCGACATCCTGCTGAGCGAGCCCGGGCTGGAGCCCGCATCCCGGCAGAAATTCATCGGGACGATCCACACCGAGAGCCTACGGCTGACCTCGCTGCTCGACGAGATCCTCGATCTGTCGGCGCTGGAGCGCGGCGAGCGGCCCTGGGAGAACCGGCCCTTCAACGCCGAGGACTCGCTCGACCAGGCCCTGCGCGTCTGCGACGCGCTCGCCCGCCAGAGCAACACGGTGATGCGCGCCGGCCCGCGGGCCGGGGTCGCGCAGGTCTCCGCCGATCCCGACCGGCTCAGCCAGGTGCTCATCAACCTGATCTCCAACGCCATAAAGTACAGCGGCGCCGTCGCCGCCGAGGTGGAGGTGCGCTCGCAGGTGAGGGGAGGGGACTACGTCGTCGAGGTCGCCGACAACGGGCCCGGCATCACCGAGGAGGAGCGTCCGCGCATCTTCGACAAGTTCTATCGCGGGCGGCTGGGCGAGGCCGGTCCCTATGCGGGCGCGGGGCTGGGCCTGCCGATCAGCCGCGAGATCGTGACGCGGATGAACGGCAGGCTCGAACTGGTGTCCGGCGCCGAGGAAGGCGCGCGCTTCCGCGTCACGCTGCCGCTCGTCGCGCAGCCGCGGAAGGCCTGAGCGGGGCGTTGGTAATGCAGTTCCTGATCCCGCACCAGCCAGGCTTTCCCGGAAAAGCGCCAGCCCGCGTTCACCGGCGCGCAGCGCCCAGGCCTCCCGTTCCGAAGCTCCCCGAGGACCACCCGATGCAGCCCTTCGCCTTCAACACCACCCCTTCGCTGGTCTTCGAGCCCGGCGCCGCCCGGCGCTTCGGCGCGATCGCGGGGCGCCGCCTCGGCGGGACGGTCCTGTTCGTCACCGATCCCGGCCTGCGCGCGCTCGGGCTCTGCGACGCGGCGGTCGCCTCGCTCGAGGCGGAGGGCCGCGCCGTCGCGGTGTTCGACGCGGTCGAGGCCGATCCCTCCCGGGCGACGCTGCTGCGGGCGGTCGCGGCGGGCAGGGCGGCGGGAGCGACCGGGGTCGCGGGCTTCGGCGGCGGCTCGTCGCTCGACGTGGCCAAGCTCGCGGCCCTGCTGCTCGGCTCGGGCGAGGATCTCGACGCGGCCTGGGGCGTGGCGCAGGCGAAGGGGCCGCGCCTGCCGCTCGCGCTCGTCCCCACCACCGCCGGCACCGGCTCGGAGGCGACGCCCGTGGCGATCATCACCGTCGGCGACGCGGAGAAGCGCGGGGTCTCCGCGCCGATCCTGCTGCCCGACCTCGCGGTGCTGGACCCGGAGCTGACGCTCGGCCTGCCGCCGACGATCACCGCCGCGACCGGGATCGACGCGATGGTGCATGCGATCGAGGCCTATGCCTCGAAGAGCGCCAACAACAATCCGCTGTCGAGGATGCTGGCGCGCGAGGCCCTGCGCCTTCTCGGCGGCAATATCGAGACGGCGGTCGCGGAGGGGCGCAACCTCGCGGCGCGGTCGGCGATGCTGCTCGGCTCGCTGCTGGCGGGCCAGGCCTTCGCCAATTCGCCCGTCGCGGCGGTGCATGCGCTGGCCTATCCGATCGGCGGTGCGTTCCATGTGCCGCACGGCCTGTCGAACGCGCTGGTGCTGCCGCATGTGCTGCGCTTCAACGCGCCCGAGGCCGCGCAGCTCTATGCCGAGATCGCGGCGGACGCCTTCCCCCGTCTGGCGCAGGAAGAAGGCGCGCAGGGACGCTGCACCGCCTTCGTCGAGGAACTCGCGGCCCTCGCGGCGCGGGTCGGGCTGCCATCCCGCCTGCGCGACGTCGGCATCGGCAGGGAGCATCTGGAAAAGATGGCGGCGGACGCGATGAAGCAGCAAAGGCTGCTGGTGAACAATCCCCGGGCGGTGTCGGAAGCCGACGCGCTGGCCATCTACCGGGCGGCCTGGTGATGGCCGGGCGTCCCGTCGCGTCCCACCGCTCGGCCTATCCGGTGTTCCGCGCGATCCCGACGCGCTGGATGGACAACGACATCTACGGCCATGTGAACAACGTGGTGCATTATTCGCTGTTCGACACTGCGGTGAACGGCTGGCTGGTCGACCGGGGCGTGCTCGACATGCATGGCGGCGACCAGATCGGCCTGGTGGTCGAGACCGGCTGCCGCTATTTCGCCGAAATCGTCTTTCCGGACGTGGTCCAGGCCGGCGTCCGGGTGGCGAGGCTCGGCGCCTCCTCGGTGCGCTACGAGGTCGGGCTCTTCCGCAACGACGAGCCGCAGGCGGCCGCGGAGGGCTTCTTCGTCCATGTCTATGTCGACCGGCGGACCCGCCGGCCGAAGCCGCTGAACGCGGGCCTGCGCCGCGCCCTCGAGGCGATCGCCGTCCCGGCGCGGGGCTGATGCGGAACCCGCCC
>CAYTMB010000474.1:0-2407 GCA_964438465.1 uncultured Rhodovulum sp.
GGCCGTAGCCGAGGCGGTAGTCGACGTATTCGTTGCCGTCGATGTCCCAGACCCGCGCGCCCTTGCCGTGGTCGACATAGATCGTGCGGTCGTCGCCCCACCAGCGGAACGACGAGGAGACCCCGAGCGGAAGCCGTTCGACCGCACGGCTGAAATGCGCGTTCGACTGCGACAGGTTGCGGGTGGTCGGCCGGGTCATCGTCGCTCCCGCCCCACGCCGGGGGCTGTGGTTTTTCGGGGGGCGGTGGTTTTCGCCTGGACGCAGGGTGGTTGATTTTGACTGAATTGTCAATCAATATGCCGAGCGCGGGCGCCGCTTCCAAATTCCCTCGCGCTGTGAAAGGGATGCGGCGACCGACGAGGAAAACGCATGACCGCCGCCGTGATCTCCAAGCCCGCCCCGCCGGCCCCGCGCAAGGCCAGCCGCGAGTCGCGGCGCGAGCAGCTGATCGAGGCCACCATCGAGACCATCGCCGGCAACGGCCTGTCGCGCACCACGCTGACCGAGGTGGCCAACAGCGCCGGCGTGAGCCACGGGCTGGTCAACTTCCACTTCCGCAGCAAGGACGGGCTGATCGCCGACACGCTGGTCCATCTCGCCGAGGAATACCGCGAGAACTGGACCCGCGCGCTCGCCGCCGCCGGCCCCTCGCCCGCCGAGCGGCTCGAGGCGCTGATCCGCGCCGACTTCGAGCCCGCGATCAGCACCCCCGCCCGGCTCAAGGCCTGGTGCGCCTTCTGGGGCGAGGCCCAGAGCCGGCCGGTCTACCAAGAGACCTGCGGCGAGAACGATCGCGCCTACGCCCGCACGCTCGAGGCGATCTGTGCGGAGCTGATCGCCGAGACCGGCGCGGCGCACGACCCCGCCCGGGTGGCGCGCATCCTGCGCGTCACCGTCGAGGGCGCCTGGCTCGACCTCATCACCATGAGCGAGCCCTATTCCCGCGACGAGGCGCTGGCGACCGCCTTCGTCTGCGCGGCGGCGTTCTTCCCGACACATTTCGACGCCGCCGGACGCCGCCAGGAAGGGTTGCGACTTTCCTAATTTTCTCAAGAATACGCAATCAGATCATATACTTGCCCGCTCGTGCACGCGTGCACAAGCGGGCGGCTCCTCAGCGCCCCTTCCAGACCGGATCGCGTTTCTCCGCAAAGGCCCGGAACCCCTCGGCGATATCCTCGCTGCCATAGAGCCGGTCCACCGTGGCGAGCTGCCGCTTCGTGACCCGGTTCAGCGCGTCCTGGAACTTCGAATCCTCGGCGTCGCGCACCACCTCCTTGATCGCCGCCATCACCAGCGGCGGCCCGGAGGCGATCAGCCGCGCCGTCTCCCGCGCCGCCGCCATCAGCTCGGCGGCCGGCAGGACGCGGTTCACCAGCCCCCAGCGGTGCGCCTCCCCGGCGTCGATCCAGCGCCCGGTCAGCAGCATCTCCATGGCGATGTGATAGGGGATGCGCTTCGGCAGCTTGATCGAGGCGGCGTCCGCGACCGTGCCCGACCGGATCTCCGGCAGCGCGAAGGTCGCGTGCTCGGCCGCGAGGATGATGTCGCAGGACAGCGCCAGCTCCAGCCCGCCGCCGCAGCATATGCCGTTCACCGCCGCGATCACCGGCTTGTTCAGCCGCGGCAGCTCCTGCAGCCCGCCGAAGCCGCCGACCCCGTAGTCGCCGTCCACCGCGTCGCCGCCCGCCGCCGCCTTCAGGTCCCAGCCGGGGCAGAAGAACTTCTCCCCGGCCCCGGTGACGATGGCGACCCGCAGCTCGGGGTCGTCGCGGAACGCCTTGAACGTCTCCCCCATCGCCCGGCTGGTGGCGAGGTCGATGGCGTTGGCCTTCGGCCGGTCGAGCGTGACCTCGAGCACATGCCCGTCGCGGCGGCTGCGGATCGGTGACGTCATCGGGGAACCTCGCGGGTCAGACGGATCAGGGCGTCGGCGGCCCAGGCGCCGGTCGGGGTGGCGATCAGCGGGTTCACCTCGAGCTCGGCGAGCCGACCGGCATGGGCCGCGGCGAAGGCGGCGATCGCGCCGATCGCCGCGACCAGCGCCGGCAGGTCGGCGGGGGGGCGGTTGCGGTAGCCGCCCAGAACCGGCGCGAGGCGCAGCCCCGCCAGCGCCGCGCGGATCGCCTCGGGGGTCGTCGGCAGGACCAGCGTGGCGCTATCGCGCAGGATCTCGGTCAGCACGCCCCCGGCCCCGACGGTCAGCGCCATCAGCCCGGTCGGGTCGCGGGTGACGCCGACGATCAGCTCGGCGACCGGCTGCGCGACCATCTCCTCGGCGAGATACCCGGCCGGCGCCGGCATCGCCGCCGCCGCGGCGCGGAGGGTTTCGGGGTCGGCGAGGTTCAGCACGACCGCGCCGGCCTCGGTCTTGTGCGCGACGCCGAGCCCCTTGAGCGCGACCGG
>CAYTMB010000475.1:0-2407 GCA_964438465.1 uncultured Rhodovulum sp.
GTTGGCGATCTTGAACAGGCTGACCGCGACGGTCTTCAGCGCGCCCGACATCTCGACCATGGCGTCGTTCGCGGCCAGCGCCTCGAACTTGTTCGGGGCGGTGACGAACGGCAGGCCGGTCAGGTCGGCGATGCGCGCGGCGATCTTCTCGGCGAAGCCCTTGCGGGTGTTGAGCCCGGTGCCGACGGCGGTGCCGCCCTGCGCCAGCGGATAGATGTTGTGCAGCGCATGCGTCACCCGCTTGATGCCCTGCTCGACCTGGAAGGCGTAGCCGCCGAACTCCTGGCCCAGCGTGATCGGCGTCGCGTCCTGGGTGTGGGTGCGGCCGATCTTGACGATGTCCTTGAACGCCGCCGCCTTGTCGGCCAGCGCGCCGTGCAGCTTCTGCAGCCCCGGCAGCGTCACCTCGGTCGCGAGCAGCGCCGTCGCGATATGCATCGCCGTCGGATAGGTGTCGTTCGACGACTGGCCCATGTTGACATGGTCGTTCGGATGCACCGGCTGCTTCGAGCCCATGACGCCGCCCAGCATCTCGATCGCCCGGTTCGAGATCACCTCGTTGGCGTTCATGTTCGACTGGGTGCCCGAGCCGGTCTGCCAGACCACCAGCGGGAAATGATCGTCGAGCTTGCCCGCGGCGACTTCGGCGGCGGCGGCCGCGATGGCCTTGCCGAGCGCCGGGTCGAGGTCGCCCAGCTCCATGTTCACGTCGGCGGCGGCCTGCTTCACGAGCCCGAGCGCGCGGCGCATCGTCACCGGCTGATGCTCCCAGCCGATCGGGAAGTTCTGGATCGACCGCTGGGTCTGCGCGCCCCAGTAGCGATCGGCGGGAACCTCCAGCGGTCCGAAGCTGTCGGTCTCGGTGCGCGTTCCAGTCATCCCGGCAATACTCCCCTGTCGCCCTCGGGCCCTATACCCCCCCGCGGCGGCGGCTGTCCAACCGCAATTGTCGCAGCCCGCGCCCGAACGGCGGCTTGATCGGCGCCCTGCGACGCGGCATGATCCGGGCGGCGCGCCCGGCCCCGCGTCAGCCGCTGCGAGTGCGTCATGGACGAGATCACCCTCAACCCCGAGTTCCTGCGCAGCCTGATCCTCAAGCTGCGGGCGCTGATGGCGCAGGAGGACGAGGTCTCGCCGGATTCCGGGTCGAACCCCTCGGACGACGAGGGCCCGGCGACGTTGCAGGACAGCCCCGACAACCTGATCCGGCAGGAGATCGCCGCCCAGATCGAGGATCTCGAACCCGACCAGCAGGCCGAACTCGTCGCGCTGATGTGGATCGGCCGCGGCGATCTCGAGCCCGAAGAATGGCCCGAGGCGCTGGAGCTCGCCGCCGACCGCGCCGACGGCGCGACCTCGCACTACCTGATGACCCACCCCCATGTCGCCGACTACATCGACGAGGGCGTCGACCGGCTGCTCGGCGGTTCGGATCTGGTCGAGACCGGCGAGTACTGACCGGCCCGGGCGTCGGCGCGTCCCGGCCGAAACCCCGCACGCCGGCGAACGGCGGGGCGCGCCCATCGACCTCCTCCGCGCCGACCGGCCGGATCCCGCCGCGGCGCCTATCCCGGCGGCTACCCGTCAGCGCCGGCCAGATCCCCCGGCCCGGTCGGCCAGCGGCCGATCTCCTCGGCGACCAGGCGCTGCAGGCGCCACAGGTTGCGGTCGCGAATGCCCTCGGCTTCGAGATGCGCCACGGTGTTGTAGAGATATTCGGCGCAGGACCCGGCATGGCCGCAGGCCCGCGCCAGCCGCCGCGCCACGACCTCCGGCGGCAGCCGGGGGCTGGTCGGAATCCCGGTCGGACTGGCGTAGAAGGTCAGCGCCCGCTGCGCGCCCTGCGCCGTCTCGATCCCGATCCAGCGCGCGTTGCCGACGAGCTCGCCGTAGGGCATCTCGCGCCGCACCAGTTCCGCGAGATCCGCGCGCTCGGTCGCCGCGTCCAGCCGGTAGGCGAGCCCCCTGCAGCCGCCGCCGGGCGCCAGCGCCATCATCAGCCCCGGCGTCTCCGGGGTGCCGCGCCAGGACGACAGCTCGATGCAGAACGACCGGTGCCAGCCGCGGGCCAGCGCGCGCTGCTGCTCGGCCGGCGCAAACACCGGCTTCCAGATCAGCGAGCCATAGGCGAAGACCCAGATCGGCCCCGCGCCGCGGCCCGCCGCGATCTGCGCGGCGAGCGCGTCGATCTCGGCCTCGCCGAGGCGGACGCGGCCCTCCGGGTGGGAGTCCGGCTCCGGCACCGGTCGGAAGCAGCGGGCGACCATCTCGGGGGTCAGCCGCATCGCCATCATCCTGCGGCGGACCTCCTGCGAAATGCGAACGCTGCTTGATCGCCTCTCGGCGCGCCCCTTCGCGAGATCGGCGCCCCGGATCGCATCAGCGGGGCGCCGCCCCGCGCGATCCG
>CAYTMB010000476.1:0-2401 GCA_964438465.1 uncultured Rhodovulum sp.
CACAACGTGGGACCGATCGCCGGCGGCGCCCCCGGTCAGGCCGGCCGGGCGAAGCTGTCGCGGGCGCGCTCGACCTCGGCGCGCAGCGCGCAGCCTTCGGCGTGGTCGTTGACCAGCCCCATCGCCTGCATGAAGGCGTAGAGCGTGGTCGGCCCCACGAACCTCCAGCCGCGCTTGCGCAGGTCCTTCGACAGCGCCTCCGAGGCGGGCGAGGTGGCGCGGGTCTGCGGCCGCGCGCCGTCCGGCCCCGGCTCGAAGCGCCAGAGATAGGCCGCCAGCGATCCCTCCGCCGCCACGAGGTCGCAGGCGCGGCGGGCGTTGCCGATCGCCGCCTCGATCTTGCCGCGATGGCGCACGATGCGCGCGTCCGCCAGCAGCCGCGCCACGTCGGCCTCGCCGAACCGGGCGACCTTCTCGAAGTCGAACCCGGCGAAGGCCTCGCGGAACGCCGGCCGCTTGGCGAGGATGGTGCGCCAGCTCAGCCCCGACTGGAACCCCTCCAGGCACAGCTTCTCGAACAGCCGGACGTCGTCGCCGACCGGAAAGCCCCATTCGCGGTCGTGGTAGTCGATGAACTCCGGCGCCGCCGCGCTCCAGCGGCAGCGCGGCCGCCCGTCCGGGCCGATCACGGTATCGCTCATGTGCAGGCCTCCGATTGTGGGTGAAAAACCGCTTGCGACCCGGTAGCGTAACGCAGCGCGCCCAGGGTCGACTTGTTCATGCAGATTTACCTGCCCATCGCCGAGATCTCCGTCAACATCTTCCTGCTGCTGGGCATCGGCGCGATGGTCGGCGTGCTGTCCGGGCTGTTCGGCGTCGGCGGCGGCTTCATCCTGACGCCGCTCCTGTTCTTCCTCGGCATCCCGCCCGCCGTAGCGGTCGCCTCGGCGGCGAACCAGATCGCCGGCTCGTCGTTCTCGGCGCTGCTCGTGCATCTCCAGCGCCGCACGGTGGACATCAAGATGGGCGCGGTGCTGCTCGCCGGGGGCGTGCTCGGCTCGGCGGCCGGCGTGCAGATCTACACCGCCCTGCGCAAGGCCGGCCAGTTCGAGCTCGTCGTCAGCCTGCTCTATGTCGTGCTGCTCGGGACCATCGGCGCGCTGATGCTGACCGAGAGCCTGCGGGCGCTGCGCCGGCGCAACGACCCCAACGCCGGGCTGATCTCGCGCAAGCGCCACACCTGGTCGCAGGGCCTGCCGCTGAAGCTGCGCTTCCGCACCTCGCAGCTCTACGTCAGCGCGATCCCGCCCTTCGTGATCGGCTTCTTCGTCGGCGTGCTGGCGGCGATCATGGGCGTGGGCGGCGGCTTCATCATGGTGCCGGCGATGATCTACGTCATCGGCATGCCGACCAAGGTGGTGATCGGCACCTCGCTGTTCCAGTTCCTGTTCGTGACCGCCTTCACCACCATCCTGCAGGCGGTGCAGAACCGCTCGGTCGACGTGGTGCTGACGGTGTTCCTCTTGGTCGGCGGGGTGATCGGCGCCCAGATCGGCGCCAGCTTCGCGTCGCGGCTGCGCGCCGAACAGCTGCGCATCCTGCTGGCGCTCTTGGTGATGGGGGTCGGCTTCAAGCTGTTCCTCGACCTGGTGATCGAGCCGGCCGAGCTCTATTCGATCACGCCGCGGCAATGAGGCTGTCCGCGCCCGCCCTGTTGCTCGGCCTCGCGCTCGCCGCCCCCGCCGCGGCGCAGGAGAGCTTCGTCACCGGCATGTCGACCGACAACATCATGCTGACGGCGAATTTCACCGGCTCGGAGGTGCTGGTGTTCGGCGCGATCCGGCGCGACGCGCCGATCCCGGTGGGCCAGGCGCCGCTCGACATCGTCATCACCCTGTCGGGGCCGCCGCGCACCGAGATCGTCCGGCGCAAGGAGCGCCGCTTCGGCGTCTGGGTCAACACCGAGGGCGTGCGGGTGCGCCAGGCCCCGACCTACTACGCCGTCGCCACCACCCGCCCGCTCGACGAGATCCTGAGCGAGACCGAACGCTTGCGCCACCAGATCGGCCTCGACCAGGCGGTGCGCCGGGTCGCGGCGCATTCGACGCTGACCGACACCTCGGACTTCACCGGGGCGATGGTGCGGCTGCGGCTGGAGAGCGGGCTCTACGCGCGCGAGGAGGACGGCGTCACGCTGGCCGAGGACACGCTGTTCCAGGCCCGGTTCGACCTGCCGACCAACGTCGTCGAGGGCGCCTACGCCACGCGGTTCTTCCTGGTGCGCAACCGCGAGGTCATCAGCACCGGCGAGACCGTGATCACCGTGCAGAAGGCCGGGATCGAGCGCTGGCTGTTCAACCTCAGCCAGGGGCGGCCGCTGGCCTACGGCCTGCTGTCGGTCGGCATCGCGCTCGCCGCCGGCTGGCTCGCCGCGACCGTGTTCCGCCTCGCCCGGCGCTAG
>CAYTMB010000477.1:0-2392 GCA_964438465.1 uncultured Rhodovulum sp.
AAATCCGCGCTCACTTTCCCATGCCGATGTAATTGTCCATGATGTCGAGGATCGCCGGGCCGATCAGCACCACGAACAGCGCCGGGAGGATGAACAGCATCATCGGCACGGTCATGGTGGCGGGCAGGCGGCCGGCCTTTTCCTCGGCGCGCATCATCCGCTCGGCGCGCTGCTCCTGGGACAGCACCTTGAAGGCGCGCGCCAGCGGCGTGCCGAACTTCTCGGCCTGGATCAGCGTGTTGGTGAAACCCACGATCGAGGGCAGCGGCGCGCGCTCGGCGAGGTTCTCCAGCGCCTGCCGGCGCTCGGGCATGAAGCTGAGCTCCAGCACGGTCTGGTTCAGCTCCTCGCCGAGGATCGAGGCGCGGCGATTCGATTCCACCACCACCCGCTTCAGCGCGGCGTCGGTGGCGAGCCCGGCCTCGGCGCAGATCACCAGCATGTCGAGCGCGTCGGGCAGCGCCTTGCGGATGCTCTCCAGCCGCTTGGCGCGCTTGTTGTTCAGGAGGAGGTCGGGCAGCTTGCTGCCGAGCAGCGCGCCGGCCATCACCGCGCCGGCGTCGGCCAGCGCGCCCTTGCCGATCGGATCGAGGCCGTAGACATAGGCCGCCGCGGCGACGAGGAACACGAAGGGCGAGACCAGCTTGAAGAAGGCGTAGACCACGATGGCGTCGCGGCCGCGGTAACCCGCGCTGACCAGCAGCCGGCGGGTGTCGGCGATCTGGCGGTCCTTCAGGATCGTCACCCGGCCGGTCGAGCGGCGCATAAATTGCAGCATCGCCTGCCGCCAGGCCCGCGGCTCGGCGCTGCGCAGCCGGGTGGCGACGGGGCCCTCGCGCGACGAGCGCCCGCTGACCGCCGCGCGCACCCGCTTCAGCCGGAACCGCCGGGTGACCATCCAGTCGCCGAGGATCGCGAACAGCATCAGGCTGGCCAGCGAGGCGGCGCCGAGCAGTATCGCGAGGGGCGGGATCGCCATCGGCCGTCCTCCCTCAGATCTCGAACTGGGTCATGCGCCACATCACGAAGGCGCCCATGCTGATGCTGCCGAGGCCGCCGAGCAGCATCAGCTGGCCGCGCGGATCGGTGAACAGCGGCAGCACGTAGTCCGGGCTCATGAAGGTCAGCAGCCCCAGCATCACGAAGGGCAGCGCGCCGATGATCATCGCGCTGGCCTTGGCCTCGGACGAGATCGCCTTGATCTTGAGCTTCATCTGCGCGCGCTTGCGCAGGAGGTCGGCGAGGTTGCCGAGCGCCTCGGACAGGCTGCCGCCGGTCTCCATCTGGATCGAGATCGCCACGGCGAGAAAGTCCATCTCGGGCTTGTTGATCACCCGCGCCACCCGCCAGATCGCGGCCTCGATCGGCTCGCCGAGCTGCACGCGCTCGCTGATCGCGCGGAAATGCGGGCCGATCGGCGCCGCGCTCTCCTGGCCGGCGGTGCCGATGCATTCGATCACCGGCAGGCCCGAGCGGATGCCGCGGATGATGGTGTCGATGCCGTCGGGCAGCTGGCGCATGAAGCGGTTGGCCATCATCTCGCCGCGCATGCCGACGAAGGCGTCCACCAGCAGCATCCCGGCGATGAGCGCCGGCAGGGCCAGCAGCCCGACCGGGGCGCCGGAGGCGAGCCAGCCGACGCCGGCCACCGCCACCGCGACCGCCACCGAGGCCAGCATGAACGCCCCGAGCGACATCGCCATGCCGGCGCGATGGATCCGCGCGCGCAGCCGGGCGGTGTCGAGCGGCGGCACGACCCGCGCCAGCGCGTCGGCCAGCGCGACCAGCGTGCTCGAATCCTCGGTCGTGGTCCGCGCGAGGCTGAGCCGCGCGTCATCGACGTCGAACCGGCCGGAGATGCGCCGCCGGCTGACCCGCGCCAGCCGCTTGCGGTGCCTGTGCTGCGCGCGCAGCACCAGCCACAGCCCCGCCAGCCCGATCCCGACCCCGAAGACGATCGCGACCGCCGCGACGACGACGACCGGCAGGTCTAGTTCCTGCATCCCATCGCCTCCAGCAGCCGCAGCCCGAGGCCGAAATACTCGGCGCGCGGCATGAAATGCGGCCGCAGGTTCGAGCATTCGAACCGCCCGGCCAGCGTGCCGTCGGCGTTCTCGCCGTCGTAGATGTAGCGAAACAGCTCCTGGGTGGTGACGACCTCGCCCTCCATGCCGGTGATCTCGGTGACCCGGGTGATCCGCCGCTTGCCGTCACGCATCCGGCTGACCTGCACGATCAGGTGGATCGCCGACTGGATCTGCTCGCGCACCGCCTCGGCGGGCAGCTTGAAGCCCGACATCGCCACCATGTTCTCGAGCCGGGTCAGCGCGTCGCGCGGGGTGTTGGCGTGGATGGTGCCCATCGAGCCGTCGTGGCCGGTGTTCATCGCCTG
>CAYTMB010000478.1:0-2392 GCA_964438465.1 uncultured Rhodovulum sp.
CTCGTCAACGTCTTCGTCACCCCCACCGACGCGCTGCTGGTCGAGGTCACCAACGACGCCATCCGCGCGGTGAACCCGGACGCCCAGATCAACGTCGTCGGCAACCTCTATTTCATGATCGCCTCCTCGATCCTGATGGCCATCATCTGCACGGTCATCACCGACCGGCTGATCGAGCCGCGCCTCGGGCCCTACACCGGCGGCGTGCCGGTCGAGGCGACCGAGGGCCTGTCGGGCAGCGAGCAGCAGGGGCTGAAATACGCCGGCCGCGCCCTGCTCGGCTTCGTGGTCGTGCTCGGCCTGCTGACCGCGCCGCCGCTGCCCTGGGGCATCATGCGCAACCAGGAGACCGGCGGCATCATGGCCGGCTCGCCGTTCATGAGCGGGCTGATCATCCTGATCAGCCTGCTGTTCCTCGTGGTCGGCTACGCCTACGGCCGCGGCGCGGGCACCATCGCCAACGTCACCGCCGCCATCGGCATGATCGTCAAGACCTGGGCGAACCTCGCCGGGATGATCTTCCTGCTGTTCGTCATCGCCAACTTCATCGCCTTCTTCAACTTCACCAACCTCGCGACGGTGATCGCGGTGAACCTCGCCGACATCCTGCAGACCGCGCCGATCGGGGCCACCGGCTACATCATCCTGTTCGTGCTGGTGGTCGCGATCATCGACATCATCCTGACCGGCGCGCTGGCGAAATGGGCGATCCTCGCGCCGGTGTTCGTGCCGCTGTTCATGCGGCTCGGCGGCGATCCGAACCTGGTGATGGCGGCCTACCGCGTCGGCGACAGCCCGATGAACGCCATCACCCCGCTCAACGTCTATCTGGCGGTGATGGTCGGCTTCGCGCAGAAGTACCAGAAGGACGCCGGCATCGGCACCATCGTCGCGCTGATGATGCCCTACACGATCGTGTTGCTCGTCGTCTGGACCCTGATGCTGGTGCTCTGGTACCAGTTCGGCATTCCGCTCGGGCCGGGCTGAGCCGGCCGCCGACACGAAAAAGACCTTCCGGAGGAATACCCCGATGTCCGATCTCGACAAGGTGCTCGCGCATATCGACGCCGATTTCGACCATGCGCTGGCGCGGCTGTTCGAAACCCTGCGGATCAAGTCGATCTCGACCGATCCCGCCTATGCCGATGAATGCCGGAAATGCGCCGAATGGCATGCCGCCGACCTCGCCGCGATCGGCTTCGACGCCGCGGTGCGCGACACGCCCGGCCATCCGATGGTGGTCGGCCATCTGCGCGAGGCCGGCGCCCCGGCGGTGCTGTTCTACGGCCATTACGACGTGCAGCCGGTCGATCCGCTGGAACTGTGGAGTCACGACCCGTTCGCGCCCTCGATCGAGACCCGGGCGGACGGCTCCAAGGAGATCCAGGCCCGCGGCTCGTCCGACGACAAGGGCCAGCTGATGACCTTCGTCGAGGCCTGCCGCGCCTGGAAGGCGGTGACGGGCAAGCTGCCGATCGGGGTGACGGTGCTGCTGGAGGGCGAGGAGGAGAGCGGCGGCGTGAACCTGCCGCCGTTCCTCGAGGCCAACAAGGCCGAGCTGACGGCCGATGTCGCGCTGATCTGCGACACCGGCATGTGGGACAAGGAAACCCCCGCGATCACCACCAGCCTGCGCGGGCTGTGCGGCGAGGAGATCACCATCCACGCCGCCGACCGCGACCTGCATTCCGGCTTCTACGGCTCGGCCGCGGCCAACCCCAACCATGTGCTCGCGCGCATCCTCGCCGACCTGCACGACGCGGACGGCCGGGTGACGATCCCCGGCTTCTACGAGGGCGTGCCGGAGCTGCCCGAGGCGCTGCGCGCGAGCTGGGCCAAGCTCGACTTCTCGGAGGCCGATTTCCTCGGCGAGGTCGGCCTGTCGGTCCCCGCCGGCGAGAAGGGCCGCAGCGTGCTGGAGCAGACCTGGTCGCGCCCGACCGCCGAGGTCAACGGCATGGGCGGCGGCTACCAGGGCGCCGGCTTCAAGACGGTGATCCCGGCGCAGGCCTCGGCCAAGGTCTCGTTCCGGCTGGTGTTCGACCAGGACCCGCACAAGGTCCGCGCCGCGTTCCGCGACTTCGTCAGGGCGCGGGTGCCGGCCGACTGCCGCGTCGAGTTCGAGGAGCACGGCTCGGGCCGGGCGGTCGCCTTCGACACCTCGGGGTCGGCGTTCCAGAAGACCCAAGCCGCGCTGACCGACGAATGGGGCAAGGAGGCGGCCTTCACCGGCGGCGGCGGCTCGATCCCGGTCAATGTCGAGTTCAAGGAAAAGCTCGGGCTGGACGTGGTGCTGACCGGCTTCGCGCTGAACGACGACCGCATCCATTCGCCGAACGAGAAATACGACCTGGTCAGCTTCCAGAAGGGCATCCGCTCCTGGGCGCGCATC
>CAYTMB010000479.1:0-2391 GCA_964438465.1 uncultured Rhodovulum sp.
GGGGCCGGCAGGTCGATGCGGAAACACGAGCCGTCGGGGCCGGTGCGCTCCAGCGTCAGCGCGCCGCCGTGGCCGCGCACGAGGTCGGCGGCGATCACCAGCCCCAGCCCGGCCCCGCCCTGGCGGGCGCCGCCGCGGAACGGCTGGAACAGGTTCTCCCGCGCCTTGGCCGGCAGGCCGGGACCGGTGTCGGACACCCGGATCTCCAGCCGCTCGCCCGCACGCGCCGCGGCGACGGTCACCGCGCCGGGCCGGCCGCCGGCCTCGATCGCCTGCGCCGCGTTGCGCACGAGGTTGGTCAGCACCCGGAACAGCTGGTCGGCGTCGGCGCGCGCCAGCAGGCCGGGCGGCGTCTCGGCGAGGATCGGCACCCGGCCGTCGGTGGCGGCGGTCTCGTTCTCGACCACCTCGGCGACCAGCGGCGCCAGCGGAAACGTCGCGAGCTCGGGCGGCGGCTCCTCGGCGCGGCCATAGGTCAGCGTGCGCTCGCAGAGCGTGATCGCGCGCGCCAGCGACTGCACCAGCTTCGGCGCGGTGCGGCGCACCGCCGGGTCGGCGCTGGCGTCGATGCGGTCGGCCAGCAGCTGCGCCGTGGTCAGGAGGTTGCGCAGGTCGTGGCTGATCTTGGCGACCGCGCCGCCCAGCGCCGCCAGCCGCTCCTTCTGGCGCAGCGCGCCGGTCAGCCGGATCTGCAGGTCCTGCAGCGCGGTCTCCGCCTGGCGCAGCTCGCGCACGCTGCTTTCGGGGGCGATCACCCGGGTCGCGTCCTCGGGCGCGTCGCGGTAGGCGGTCATGTGATCGACGACGCGGCTGATCGGGCGCACGATGAAGTAGCGCACCGCGAAGAACAGCAGCGCCGCCGTCGCGACCGAGATCGCCAGCGACAGATAGAGGATGCGCAGGCCGTAGGCGATCATCGCCGCGCGCAGCGGCCCCTCGGTCAGCGTGACCTCGACCTCGCCGCGGTCGCCGAGCTCGGTCGGGCCGATCACCCGGATCACCCGATCCTGCGGCGTGAAGAACACCATGATCGCGTCCTTCATCAGCTGGAGATCGCTCGCCTCGCGCAGATAGTAGGTCCGCGCCAGCGGCATCGGCATCTTGCCCGCCAGCGCCAGCACCCGCACGTCGTCGCGCCGCAGCACGACGTTCAGCACGTCGGCGGTGTCGAGCAGCGTCTGCTCGAGGCCGGGATCGACCACGCTGTCCTCGGGCGTCGCGAGCTGGGCGAGCGCGGCGAGCTGGGCGAGCTCGAGCCGGTGCTGCAGGTTGTCCACGCGAAAGCGCGACATCGCCGGCACGAAGATCAGCACCTCGGCGATCAGCACGAAGAGGATCGTGAGACCGAGAAAACGACCCGAGAGGGTGTTGAAAAACATGACCGATCCCGAACCGGCGGCGTCGGCGGACCTTAGGGCCTGCGCCGGCGGGGAACAAGCCGCGCCGCCGCGGCGCGGCCGGCGCAGCGGCGCGGCGCCGACCGGATTGCCCCGGGTCCGGCGGCGGCGTTTTGAGCCGACGCTTCGAATTGACTTCCCGCGCCGGCCTCACTATGGGCAGGGTTTCGAATTTGCGGACGCCCGCGCCCCGGTCGGGGGGAAGGCGGGCGCCGGCCGGGCGACCGGCCGCAAGCAGGAGAGCCACGATGTCGACCAAACGCACGTTTCAGCCGAGCAACCTGGTGCGCAAGCGCCGCCACGGGTTCCGCGCCCGCATGGCCACCAAGAGCGGCCGGATCATCCTGAACCGCCGCCGGGCGCAGGGCCGCAAGAAGCTGTCGGCCTGAGACGGCGCGGCCTGGGTCGGGGCGCGGGGACATGGCGGCGCTGGTCACCCTGACCCGGCGCGCCGACTTCCTCGCGGCGGCGCGGGCGCGGCGGCGCTCGACGGGCGCGTTCACGCTGCAGGCGCGGCGGCGCAGCGCGGACGAGGCGCCCGGCGCGGTGCGCGTCGGCTTCACCTGTTCGAAGAAGGTCGGCAACGCCGTGGCGCGCAACCGCGCCAAGCGGCGGCTGCGCGCGGCCGCCCGCGAGGTGCTGCCCGCCGCGGGACGGCCCGGCTGGGACTATGTGCTGATCGGCCGGCCGGAGCTGACCGCGGCCCGCGAGTTCGCCCTGCTGGTCGCCGATCTCGGCGCCGCCGTCGAGGCGGTGCATGCGGAGCGCCGGGCGTGACCCCGCTGGCGCGGCTGCTGGCGCTGCCGGTGCGCGGCTACCGGCTGGCTCTGTCGCCCTGGGTCGGGCATGGCTGCCGGTTCCAGCCGACCTGCTCGGCCTATGCGCTGGAGGCGCTGGAGATCCACGGCGGGCTGCGCGGCGGCTGGCTGGCGCTGCGCCGGATCGCGCGCTGCCACCCCTGGGGCGGCTCGGGGATCGACAACGTGCCGCCTAG
>CAYTMB010000480.1:0-2383 GCA_964438465.1 uncultured Rhodovulum sp.
GAGGCGGGCGGCGAGGACGCGGGCGTTGCCGGCGAGGATGGTGGCGCCGGCGTCGGCGGTCGCGCGGTTGGCGACGACGATATAGGCCTCGATCCGGCCGGTGGCGGGGTTGCGGACGGAGAGAAATTTCTGGTGGGTCTTCATCGAGGTCTGCAGCACCTCGGGCGGCAGGTCGAGGAAACGCTCCTCGATGCGGCCCATCAGCACCACCGGCCATTCGACGAGGCCGGCGATCTCGGCCAGCAGGCCGGGGTCGGCGACCACCTCCAGCCCCTGCGCGAAGGCGAGCTGGGCGGCGTCGTGGGCGATCTGCTCGGACCGCTCGGCGGCGTCGATGTGGACGAAGGCGTGGCGCAGCTTGTTCGCGTAGTCGGCGAAGGTGGTGACCACCAGCGGGCCGGGGGCCATGAAGCGGTGGCCCTGCGTCACGTCGCCCGAGGCAATGCCGTCGATCTCGAAGGGCACGATCTCGGCGCCGGCCTCGGTCGAGAGCGTGCAGAGGATCGAGCGCAGCGGGCGGATCCAGCGCAGCGACCCGGCGCCCCAGCGCATCGAGGTCGGCCAGGGGAAGCCGCGCACCACCGCCTCGACGGTCTCGGCGACGATCCCGGCGGCGGGGCGGCCGGGGCGGATGGAGACGGCGAAATAGACCTCGGCCTTCTTGTCGGCGCGGATCTCGAGCGCGTCGCGGCTGAGGCCGGTGGCGCGCAGGAAGCCCTCGACGGCGGCGTCGGGCGCGTCGATGCGCGGGCCCTTGCGCTCCTCGCGCAGATCCGCCGAGCGGGCGGAGAGGTCGGTCAGCGCGAGGGTGAGCCGGCGCGGCGTCGCGAAGGCGGCGGCGGCGGCGTAGGTGAGGCCGCGCTCGACGAGGCCGTCGGTGACGAGGCGCTTCAGGTCCTCGGCGGCGCGCGCCTGCAGGCGCGCGGGGATTTCCTCGGACAGCAGTTCGAGCAGGAGGTCGGGCATCGGCGGGCTCGGATCCGGAGGGCTGCGGCGGCGGACCGGGCAAACCGGATGCGCCGCGCGAGGTCAAGCGGAAAGCGGCGGGCTGACGCGGCGCGGCGGCTGTGCTTGTATGGCCGCCGGGTTTGGCGCGGGGGACGGCATGGAGCGTCTGGCGGGATTTTCGGAGGAGCGCGACCGGCAGCTGCGGGTGTTCGTGCCGACGCTGCACGCCCGCCTCCTGCGCGCCGGCGCGACCCACCAGCGCTTCGTGCATTACACCGCCGCGCCGGCGGCGATGAACCTGATCCGCAACGGCGAGCTGTGGCTGCGCAACACCCAGTGCATGAACGACTTCTCCGAGGTCGAGCACGGGCTGGCGCTGCTGGAGCGGGCCTATCGGGGCAGCGCCGGCCAGCGGCTGAACGGCTTCTTCGAGGCGATCTATCCGGGATTCCGCCAGGAGGTCGCCGAGCAGCTGGAGGCGCTGACCGAGAGCATCGGCTTCGAGAGCTACATCGCCTGCGTCTCCGAGCACGACGCCGCCGAGGACGGCGTCGGGCGGCTGTCGATGTGGCGGGCCTACAGCAGCGGCTGCGGCATCGCGCTGGTGATCCGCGGCGGCCCGATGATCGGCCCGGGCAGCGATGCGCTCGCGCCGTTCACCGGCCCGGTCGAATACGCTGACCGGCGCGGATTCTTCGAGCGGTTCGGCCGGTTCGTCGAGGCGATGCTGGCCGAGGGCGCCTATATCGAGGGGCTCGGCCATGCCGAGGCCTGCCGGCTGCTGGTCGGGAGCTATCACTTCGCGGCGCTGTCGACCAAGCATCCGGGCTTCGCCGAGGAGCGGGAGTGGCGGATGGCCTTCACGCCGTCGCTGCAGCCGGCGGGGGACCTGCGGCGGTCGGTGGAGATCTGCCGCGACGCGCCCCAGGTGGTCTACAAGCTGCCGCTGGCGCGGCGGGAGGGCGCGGACGGGGCGAGCACCGCGCTGGCGGACATCCTCGAGGCGCTGATCATCGGCCCCTGCGAATCACCGCGCGCGCTGCGCGACGCCTTCGTCGAGCTGCTCGAGGAGGCCGGGGTGGCGGACGCCGCGGCGCGGGTGCGGATGTCGGACATCCCGACGCGCTGAGGCCGGGTCACCCCACGGTTCGGGATGAAAATGACGCAAAAACTGCCGGGTTTGAGCGGGACGAGGCAAGGGACTGAAAAGGCGTAATTTTCTCTCGCTGGAATCGGGCTGGAAAGTGGCTGGAAACCGGCTTGCCACTTTTTAGGGTTCGGGAAGGCTTCGGCACGAGTCGGCGTCATCTCTGCCGGAATCCCCGCCGGCTCATACGAACTCCGCTTGATTGCCTCGGGGCGCCCCGTCGAAAAACCAGCGCCCCGGATCGCATCAGCGGGGCATTGCCCCGCGCGGTCCGGTCGCCCGGAGCGC
>CAYTMB010000481.1:0-2381 GCA_964438465.1 uncultured Rhodovulum sp.
TTCGTCATCTGCATCACCAACCCGCTCGACGCGATGGTCTGGGCGCTGCGCGAGTTCTCGCGGCTGCCGCATCACAAGGTCTGCGGCATGGCCGGCGTGCTCGACAGCGCGCGGTTCCGGCATTTCCTCGCCGAGGAGTTCGGCGTCTCGGTGAAGGACGTCACCGCCTTCGTGCTCGGCGGCCACGGCGACACGATGGTGCCGCTGACGCGCTATTCGACGGTGGCGGGCATTCCGCTGCCCGATCTGGTGGCGATGGGCTGGACCACGCAGGAAAAGCTCGACGCCATCGTGCAGCGCACCCGCGACGGCGGCGCCGAGATCGTCGGGCTCTTGAAGACCGGCTCGGCGTTCTACGCCCCGGCGGCGGCGGCGATCGAGATGGCGGAGGCCTATCTGAAGGACCAGAAGCGCGTGCTGCCCTGCGCCGCGCATCTCGACAGGCAGTACGGGCTGAACGGCATGTATGTCGGCGTGCCGACGGTGATCGGCGCCGGCGGCATCGAGCGGGTGGTCGAGATCGCGCTGAACAAGACCGAGAAGGCGATGTTCGACAAGTCGGTCGAGGCGGTGAAGGGCCTCGTCGACGCCTGCAAGGCCATCGATCCGTCGCTGGCCTGACGCGGTGCACATCCTGGTCACCGGCGGCTCGCGCGGGATCGGCGCGGCCGTCTGCCGTCTCGCCGGCGCCCGCGGCTGGGACGTCTCGCTGAGCTATCAGTCGGACGCGGAGGCGGCGGCGGCGGTCGTCGCCGCGGTCGAGGCCGCCGGCGGCCGGGCGATGGCGCAGCGCGCGGACGCCGCATCCGAGGCCGACGGCCTCGCGCTGTTCGCGGCGGCCGCGGCGGCGTTCGGCCCGCTCGACGGCGTGGTCGCCAACGCCGGGATGGCGCCGCGGGCCTCGCGGCTCGCCGACCGCGACGCGGCGGATCTGCGGCGGCTGATCGACGTGAACACGGTCGGCGCGCTGCTGACCGCCCGCGAGGCGGTGCGGGCGATGTCGACCGCGCGCGGCGGCCGCGGCGGATCGCTGGTGCTGGTCTCCTCGGCGGCGACGCGGATCGGCAGTCCGGGCGAGTTCGTCGACTACGCCGCCTCGAAGGGCGCGGTGGACGTGCTGGCCATCGGCCTCGCGCGCGAGGTCGGCGCCGAGGGCGTGCGGGTCAACTCGGTGCGCCCGGGCGTCACCGAGACCGACATCCACGCCTCGATGGGCGACCCGGAGCGCGGCGCGCGGCTGGGGGCGACCACCCCGATGGGGCGCGCGGGCGAGCCGGAGGAGATCGCCGAGGCGATCCTGTTCCTGCTGACGCCGCAGGCGAGCTATGTCACCGGCGCGATCCTCGACGTCACCGGCGGGCGCTGACGCGGCGGCGAACCGGCGCTCCGGTGATTCGGCGCCCCTTCCCAGGGTTTGTGATCACAGGGAAAAATCAAGTGATCACAAAACCCGGAATTAATGCGGCGCGCCCCCCGGCGCGCCGCATTTTGTTTGCAACGCAACGCGGCCGGGCCTAGGGAAAGCGCGACCAGGGTGGCGCCCGGGTGCGCGTCTGAGGAGCGGCGAATGAACATTCACGAGTACCAGGCCAAGCAGCTGCTGAAGGAATACGGCCTGCCCGTATCCGACGGCCGCGTCGTGCTGAAGGCGGACGAGGCCAAGACCGCCGCGGGCGCGCTCGACGGCCCGATCTGGGTGGTCAAGGCCCAGATCCACGCGGGCGGCCGCGGCAAGGGCAGCTTCAAGGAAGCCAGCGCCGGCGAAAAGGGCGGCGTGCGCATCACCAAATCGGTCTCCGACGCCGCCGACGAGGCGCAGAAGATGCTGGGCCGCACGCTGGTCACCCACCAGACCGGCCCGGCCGGCAAGGTGGTGAACCGCATCTACATCGAGGACGGCTCGGACATCGCGCGCGAGCTGTATCTCGCGCTGCTGGTCGACCGCGGATCCTCGCGGATCTCCTTCGTGTGCTCGACCGAGGGCGGCATGGACATCGAGGAGGTCGCGGCGAACCGGCCGGAGAAGATCCTGAGCTTCTCGGTCGATCCGGCCAGCGGCATCTCGGGCTTTCACGGCCGCCGCGTCGCCTTCGCGCTGGGGCTGGAAGGCAAGCAGATCAAGCAATGCGTCGAGCTGGTGACGCGGCTCTACCGGTTCTTCGTCGAGAAGGACTGCGAGATGCTGGAGATCAACCCGCTGATCGTCACCACCGACGGCGACATCAAGTGCCTCGACGCCAAGATGAGCTTCGACTCGAACGCGCTCTACCGCCAGACCGACATCCTGGCGCTGCGCGACGAGACCGAGGAGGATCCGAAGGAGCTGGCGGCCTCGAAGTTCGACCTCAACTACATCGCGCTCGACGGCGAGATCGGCTGCA
>CAYTMB010000482.1:0-2368 GCA_964438465.1 uncultured Rhodovulum sp.
CGCCCATGCCGCCGATCTCGTGGTTCGGGATCACCTGCGCGCCGCGCGGAAGGTTCACCAGCTCCGGGCCGAGCTCGCCGACCCAGGCCAGACCGCCGGGGGCGAAGCGGGTGCCGCCTGCGAAGCCGGGGATCTTGAGGTTGGCAAAGATGTTGTCGAGCCCCAGGCCGCGAACGGCCGACGTGCCGGCCGAGGTGAGGAACGCGCGTCCGAGGCTTTCAGCGACGCCGGCGAGGGCGTCCTTGAGCGACCGGGCGCCGGTGATGGCATCGGCGAAGGCATCGCCGAGGCCCTGGCCCATGCGCTCGCCGGCCCGCGCAACGCGCTCCAGCTCCACCTCGTGCAGCCGTCTGGCCTCCGCGACCAGGCCCTCTAGATGGCGCTGCGCATCCCGAGCCTCGGCGCTGAGGGCAGGCAGCGCCCGACGGCCGCCACCTCCTCCGGTTCGCGGCGGGGGCGTGCCAGGCGGCTCGGCGTCGTCGATCGCCGCCGAGATGCGGTTGACGAAGGCGTCGGTCCGCCGGGCTTCCTCGCGGTCGTGGACGCGCTCGGCATGCGCTCTCAGGCGGCCATACTCGGCGTAGGCATCGACGATCCGCTGGCGCTGGTCGGCCAGCCTGGACGCCTGGTCCGCGGCCTCGGACATGGCGTCGCCCAGCGCGTGCGTCTGTGCGACCGCGGTCCCGAGCTGGTCTACCACGCCGCCGAGCCCGGTGCGGATCGTCTCGACTTTCGGCGGAAGCTCCCCGAGGTTGTCTCGCGCGCGGGTCAGGGCGAGATACACCTCTCGGAGCGCCGCCGCGATCTCCGGCGCCGTGGTTGCCGCCTTGAACTCGTCCATCCGGGCGACAAGCTCGGCCGCCACTTCCTCCGGCAGGTTGAAGGCGTGCGCCAGTTCACGCACTGCATCGCCGGCCTGCGCTGCGCCGGGCGGGAGGTCAGCCAGCGCCTCGCGGATCGCCGTCAGCTCGGAGGTTAACGGCGCCAGCGCCGATGCGCCAAGGGCCGTCATCTCGGTTGCCGTCGCGGCGATCACGTCGCGGGCGCGGACAAGGCCCAGCTCGAGCCCGGCGGCCGTCGTGCCGAACTGCCGGGCCAGTTCACCCTGGGAGGTCACCAGCAGCTCCGTCGCGCTCTTCGCCTGCCCCAGCGCCTCGGAGAGCGCCCGGCTGACGTCCGACAGCGAACGGGCGGCCTCGCTGTTGCGGCCGAACGCCTGGTAGAGCGCCGCACCGACCGCGACCAAAGTGCCCGCAGCGATGCCGACGCCGCCGAAGGCCGCGAGGAGCTGCGGCGCCTGCTGACTGAAGGCGCGAATGGCCGACGTGCCGCCCCCGACCTGAACCGCGAAGTCGGTGATCTGGAACCCCGCGTTCTGGAGCCCGGACCGCATGCCGCTGAGGGGCGCGAGCGCGGTTCGCGTCTGCTTCCCGAACCGCGAAAGATCCCCGCTCGCCTTACGAAGGCCGCTGCTGAACTCCGCCGAGTTCGCGCCCAAATTGACCCTCAGCGCGCCAATGACTGCGTTGGTCATGGTGTCGTCTCCTGCTCTGTCACGCCCATGCTAGATCGTCCTTCCACCAGTTCGCGTCGTAGGCGTTCACCTCGTCGCCCATGGCGCAGCGGGCGACCGCCATGGCGCAGGCGACCGCGCCGTCGATCTTGTTGCCGCTCTTGCCCTTGTGGAACATGCGGTTCCCGGCCTTGTCCGTCTCGACCTGGATGTTGCCGAAGTTCCAGCGCAGCACTGGATGCCCGCCATGGCGAAGGCGCCGGCCGATGATCGCGCGCTCCAGCTCCTTCACCGCCGGCGCCATGCTGACCCACCCCTGCCGGAACTCGACGGCCGGGATACCGTCGGCGCTGAGGTTCGCCATCATCACCCGGCCATAGGTCGGATCGAAGGCCACTTCGCGCACGGCGTAGGTCGCGCAGAGCTTGCGGATGTGATCCTCGACGGCGCGCAGATCGACCGTGTTGCCCGGCGTCGGGATGATGAACCCCTCCTCGGCCCAGGTCACATAGTCCACCCCGTGCCGCTCGCCGCGGGCGCGCAGGTTGTCCTCGGGGCAGAAGAACCACGGGCTAACCTGATAGCCATCCTCGCCATCGCGCCAGCAGGCCACAACGACGGTCAGATCCTCGTTCTTCGAAAGATCGACGCCGAGCCAGCACGGCGCCTGCACCATCTCCAGCTCGTCGAGATCGACGGCATGCGCGCCGGTGTCATAGACCGGCATCTCGACGAAGGGGGAGGTCGACTGGTCGAGCCACCGGTTGAGGTTGAATTGCTGGAAGCTGTCCCGCTCGAACGGCGAATGCTGCGCCTTGGCGGCCTTGTCGCGGAAGGCGGCGAGGTCGGGATAGC
>CAYTMB010000483.1:0-2362 GCA_964438465.1 uncultured Rhodovulum sp.
GATTTGTCGACGGACAAATCGGTGAAGCGAATGCGGCCACCGCGCGCTCCAGCCTTATCCAGCTCGCGGCCAGCTCCGAGGCGATCGGCCGGAGCTCGTATCACACCTTGCGGAACACCCCGGCCTCGGAGTCGTAGTACTCGAGATCACCGACGCTGATGTCCTTCCAGACGCCGTGCAGCTGCAGCCGCCCGGCGGCGACGGCCTCGCTCACGAAGGGGAAGGTCATCAGGTTGGCGAGGCTGACCAGCACCGCCTCCCTCTCCAGCGCCTGGATCCGCGCCTCGTAGTCGAGGCCCCGCCCGCTCAGCGCCTCGTAGCCCGGCTTCAAGAGCCGCAGCCAGGTGCCGACGAAGCTGGTCGGCGTGTCGAGTTCGGGCGCCATCCCCGCCAGCATGTCGTGGCAGCCGCGCACCCCGCCGCAGCCGTAATGCCCCATGACGATCAGATGCTCGATCCCCAACGCGATCACCGCATATTCCACCGCCGCCGAGGTGCCGTGCGACCGCCCGTCCGGCTCGTAGGGCGGCACCAGGTTGGCGATGTTGCGATGGACGAAGAAGTCGCCGACCTCGCCGCCGAACACCGCGGTCGCCATCACCCGGCTGTCGCAGCAGGCGACGATCATCCCGCGCGGATGCTGCCCGCCCGCCGCCAGCGCCGCGAGGCGGTCGCGCTCGGTCGCCGCCATGCCGCCGCGCCAGGCGCGATAACGCTCGATCAGGAACTGCGGCAACGGGCTGGCGTGCATCGTGGCGGGCTCCGGCTCGGGGAGAGTCGCGCCGAGTTTGACTCGATTGCGCCGCAGATATCGAGCGGAAATGCTGCGCTGCAGCGCCGGCTTAGGCTTTTGGTGACGAATTGCGGCCAGATTGCCGCTGGGGACGAGCCGGGGGGCGGGAACATGGCTGCGAAATTCTACCAGTGCGCCGCGCATGAATGCGTGGTGCTCGACACGACCCGGATCATGATCCTGCGCCGGTCCCTCGGCGACCAGCGCACGCGCGAAGTGGTCGAGGAGGTGGTGTTCCACCTCTCGGACCGCATGAGCCTGCTCACCGACGCGCTGCGCTCGGGCGCGGGGGCCGAAGCGCAGGCGCTGGCCGGCCGCCTCGCGTCGCTCAGCGAACAGGTCGGCCTCGCCACCTTCGCGGCGGTGGCGCGCGACCTCGACAGCTGCCTCGCCGCCGGCGATCCGACCGCCACCGCCGCGGTCGCGGCGCGGCTCGGCCGGCTCGCCGACGACTCGCTGTTCTCGGTCATTCACTACGCCGACCAGTCCGCCCTTTAGGCGGAACGCCGACCAGTCCGCCCTGCAGGCGGAACGCCGACCGTTCGCCCCGCAGGCGGAACGCCGAGCAATTCGCCATGTGGACGAAACATCGAGCAATCCGTCTTGTCGCCCGCCGCCGCGCGCCGCTAGGATGACCGGCCGCAGCCTGGAGGCCAGTCCTTGCCGCTTCTGCCCGCGCCCGATCCCCGGGCGATCCCGCTCCACGTCATCGACGCCGAGGGGCTCGCCGCCTTTCGCGCCGCCCAGCCGCCCGAACGCCAGGCCTGGATCGACGGCATGGGCTTCACCGCCGCCCTCGGCGAAACGCTGGTCCTGCCGGGCCCGGCCGGCGCGCCCGACGCGGCGCTGTTCGGCTGGGGCGCGGCGCCCGCCCGCGCCCGCGACCGCTTCCACCTCGCCGCCGCCGTCGCGAACCTGCCCGCAGGGGTCTACGCCCTGCGCCCGGAGGTCGCGCTCGATCCCGCGCGGGAGGCGCTCGGCTGGCTGATGGCCGGCTACCGCTTCGACCGCTACCGCGCCGGCCCCGCCCGCGCGGTCGAGCTGGTCTGCCCCGAGGGCGTCGACGCCGACCGCATCGGGCGCATCGCCGCCGCCGCCGCGCTGACCCAGGATCTCATCAACACCCCGGCCCGCGACATGGGCCCGATCGCGCTGGAGGCCGCCTTCAACGCCCTGGCCGAACGCCACGGCGCCCGGCTCTGCTCCTACCGCGGCGAGCTGCTGCGCGAAGGCTTCCCGATGATCCACGCGGTCGGCGCCGCCGCCTCCGAGCCGCCGCGCCTGCTCGATCTGACCTGGGGCCGCGCGGGCGCGCCCAAGGTCACCCTGATCGGCAAGGGCGTCTGCTTCGACACCGGCGGGCTCGACATCAAGCCGTCGTCCTCGATGGGCCTGATGAAGAAGGACATGGGCGGCGCCGCCACCGCGATGGGCCTCGCGGAGATGATCATGGGCCTCGGCCTCGACCTGCGCCTGCGCCTGCTGGTCCCGGCGGTCGAGAACAGCATCTCCGCCGGCGCGATGCGCCCCGGCGACATCCTGACCAGCCGCAAGGGCCCGACGGTCGAG
>CAYTMB010000484.1:0-2358 GCA_964438465.1 uncultured Rhodovulum sp.
CGCACCCGCGCCGAAGGCTTCGGCAAGGAGGTGCAGCGGCGGGTGATGATCGGCGCCTATGTGCTGTCGGCCGGCTACTACGACGCCTATTACCTGCGCGCGCAGCGGGTGCGCACCCTGATCCGCCGCGATTTCGAGACCGCCTTCGCCGCCGGGGTCGATGCGATCCTGACGCCGGCGACCCCGTCGGCGGCCTTTGGCATCGGCGAGATGGCCGACGCGGATCCGGTGCAGATGTATCTCAACGACGTCTTCACGGTGACGGTGAACCTCGCCGGCCTGCCGGGCGTTTCGGTTCCAGCGGGGTCCGACGGCGCGGGTCTGCCGCTGGGGCTGCAGGTCATCGGCCGGCCCTGGGACGAGGCGGGCATGCTCGATGTCGCCTTCGCGCTGGAGCGGGCTTGCGGATTTGCTGTCAAACCCGCGAGATGGTGGTAGAACTTGCGCAAGACGGACGCCGAGTCCGGTCCCGCGGTCCGATGACAAGGTGACGAATTGATGCGCATGACGATCATTCTGGCCTGCGGCGCGCTGGCGGCCTGCACCACGGGAGACGTGACGGTGCCGGCCGATCCGATCCTCTACCAGGTTCATCCCGGACCGAGCCAGGCGCCGGCGGGGCCGGGCGCCTCGTCCTCCGGCGGCGGCGACGCCTTCACCGGCACGATCGAGAACGCGCTGGGCGGGCCGGGCGTGGTCGATCCCGGCCGGGCGCCGACGAACGCCGCGGGCACGCCGCTGAACGACGACACGCTGAACCTGACGCTCTACACGATCGAGCAGCAGAAGATCGACGCGCGCATCGCCGAGGAGCAGCTGGCGGCGGCGCGGTCGCAGCTGGTGATCGTCCAGCCGACTTCGGTGCCGCGGTCCGACCCGAGCGTGAACATCGCGCTCTACGCCCAGCAGACCAACAACGCGGTGGGCGAGCGGATCTATGCGCGCAACCGCGGCTTGGGCGGCGGCGGCGCCTGCGGGCGCTACGCGTCGCCGGACGAGGCGCAGCGGGCGTTCCTGGCGGCGGGCGGCCCGACGTCCGATCCGCGCAACCTCGATCCCGACGGCGACGGCTTCGCCTGCAGCTGGGATCCGACGCCGTACCGCCAGCTGCGCGGCTAAGACGCCCGTGCCGGCGATCGAAGCGCCGAGCCCGAACTTCGGGCCGCGGCGCGGCGACGTCCTGCCCGATCTCGTCGTCCTCCACCACACCGCGATGATGAGCGCCGAGGCGGCGCTGGCGCGGCTGTGCGATCCGGCGGCCGAGGTGTCGTCGCACTGGCTGGTCGCCGAGGACGGGCGGGTCTGGCGGCTGGTCGATGAGGCGATGCGGGCGTGGCACGCCGGCGCGGGGGCCTGGGGCGGGGCGGGCGACGTCAATTCGCGCTCGATCGGGGTCGAGCTCGCGAACGCCGGGCCGCTCGACGGCTTTCCGCCGTTCCCCGAGCCGCAGATGGCGGCGCTGGAGCGGCTGCTCGACGAGATCGCGGCGCGCTGGGGGATCCGGCCGGAGCGGGTGATCGCGCATTCCGACATGGCCCCGGGCCGCAAGGCCGATCCGGGGGCGAAGTTCGACTGGCGGCGGCTGGCGCGGGGCGGGCGGGCGGTCTGGGTCGAGGCGCGCGGGGGCGCGGAGGCGGACATGGCGGCCTTCGCGGCGGCGGCGGCGCGGGCGGGTTACGCCGCGCCCGGGGGAGACTGGGACGCGGTGCTGGGGGCGTTCCGGCTGCGGTTCCGGCCCTGGGCGGCCGGGCGCGGGCTGGAGGGCGGGGACGTGGTGGCGGCGGCGGCGCTGGCTGCGGCCTACCCTTGCGTTGACGCGGCGGCCGGTCGGGCCTAGGTAGACGCCGCGCGGATGGCCGGACGGCCGCGGGGGTCGCGAGGCCCGCGAGGAAAGTCCGGACTCCAGGGAGAGATGGCGGCGGGTAACGCCCGCCCGGGGAGACCCGAGGGAAAGCGCCACAGAGATGAGACCGCCGGTCTTCGGGCCGGCAAGGGTGAAACGGTGGGGTAAGAGCCCACCGCGCCGGCGGTGACGTCGGCGGCATGGCAAGCCCCGCCAGGAGCAAGGCCAAATAGGGGTCGCGCGGGCCGCAAGGCCCAGGGTTCTCCCGCCCGAGCGACCCGGGTTGGCTGCTGGAGCCCGCCCGCAAGGACGGGCCTAGAGGAATGGTCGTCGGCCCCGCGAGGGGTCACAAAATCCGGCTTACAGGCCATCCGCGCGCAAGATGCTGACAGACCTGCAAGGCGTATCATGTTGTTACGCATATCAAGTATCTGATATTACACAGATAAAGAGTTAACGGCCGAGTTATCCACAGGCGGCGCTTCGTGCGGGCCAGCATGGGCGAGGCCGTTCCG
>CAYTMB010000485.1:0-2356 GCA_964438465.1 uncultured Rhodovulum sp.
CTCAGTAGCGCAGCAGCATCCGGTCGCCGGAGATCTCGATCCGGGCGAAGCGGTCGAGATAGGCCATGCCCAGCAGCGAGAAGTCGAGCGCCCCCGCGGTCACGCTCGCCGGCACCCCGGTCTCGACCAGATCGCCGAACGCCACCCGCCCGAGCCGCACCCGCGCGGTCGCCACCGGGCCGTTCGCCGTCATCGCCCGCCCGCTGAACGCCAGCGCGCCCAGGTCGATGCCCACCCGCTCGGCGTCGCGCCGCGACAGCACGATGTCCGAGGCGCCGGTGTCCACGATGAACCGCACCGCGGCGCCGTCCACGTCCAGCGTCGCATGGAAATGCCCGTCGCTCTCGCGGCGCAGCTCGATGGTCCCGTCGGCGAGCTGCACCGCGCTCGACGGGAACAGCGCCCCGCGCAGCGTGTCGCGAAAGCCGTAGGCGATGATCGCCATCGCGAAGATCAGCACCCAGATCAGCAGCTGCTGCAGCGAGGCGCCCAGCCGGCCGCGCCCGGTCCCGCCGATGGCGAAGAAGCCCAGCAGCCCCATCAGCAGGATCAGGAGGTAGAACAGCCGCGCCATGTCGTCGGGATTGTCCGGCCACATCGCCGTCAGCCCCCGAATCCGAACTCGCGCAGCCCCTCCAGCACGAACTGCACCGACAGCGCCGCCAGCAGCATCCCGAGCAGCCGGGTGACCACGGTGATCCCGGTCGGCCCGAGCACGCGCTCGATCGGCCCGCTCGCGAGGAACAGCACGAAGACGATCGCCAGCACCGCCAGCATCATCGCATAGACCGTCGCCTGGGCGGCGTAGTCCCCCGGATGCTGGCCGACCAGCAGCACCATCGTCGCCAGCGCGCCCGGCCCGGCGATCAGCGGCGTCGCCAGCGGGAACACCGTCGGATCGGGCAGCGCGTCGTCCTTGTGCGCGCTCTTCTCGCGGCGCTCCTGGCGGCGCTCGAACAGCATGTCCATCGCGGTCAGGAACAGCAGCATGCCGCCGGCGATGCGGAAGGCCGGCATGCCGATCCCGACCGCGGACAGGATCGCCTCGCCGGCGAGGCCGAACAGCGCCAGCAGCGCCAGCGACACCGCCAGCGCCCGCGCCCCGATGATCCGCCGCCGGTCCTGGCTCATGCCGCGGGTCAGCGCGAGGAACAGCGGCGTCAGCCCGATCGGGTCGATGATGACGAAGAGCGTCACGAAGGAGGTCGCCGCCAGATCGAAGCTCATTTCGCCAGCACCCCGTAGTCGCGCAGGCCCTCGACGAGGAACCGCGCCGCCACCCCGATCAGCACCAGCCCGAGCGCGCGGGTGATCAGCCGCACCCCGCGATCGCCGAGCCGCGCCGCGATCGCCTCCGCGGCGGCGAAGGCGGCCCAGGTCAGCGCGGCGACCGCGGCGAGCAGCCCGTAGAGCAGCGCCAGCGACCCCGGATGCCCGGCGCTGCGGCCGGCGAACATCACCATCGCCCCGAGCGCGCCGGGACCGGCGATCAGCGGGACCGCGAGCGGAACCAGCGCCGGATCGCGCCGCCCGGCGCCGCCGAGCGAGCCCAGCCCGCCGCGCCCCAGCAGCATCGCCGCGCCCATCACCAGCAGCGCCGCCGCCACCACCAGATGCACCAGCGCCATCTCGGCGCCGATCAGGCGCAGCGCGGCATGGCCCGCGACGCCGGCCGCGCCGATCAGCGCAAACCCGGCGCCGACCGCGACCAGCGCCGTGCGCCGGACCCGCGCCGGCGGCATGCCGCGGGTCAGCTCGGCGAACACCGGCGCCAGCGCCACGGGGTTGACGATGACCAGCAGCGAGGCGAACGCCAGCGCCGCCTGCGCCGGCGTCACGCGCCGACGCCTTCCGCCGCGTCGAGCTTCTCGACCGCCGCCGCCCACAAAGTCTCGGCGCGGGCGAGCCCGTCCATCACCTCGGCGCGCTTCTTGCGCCACTTCTCGATCTCTTCGTTGTCGCCGCGCGCATACAGCATCGGATTGGCCAGCCGCGCGTCGATGTTGTCGCGCATCTCCTCGAGCTTCGCGACCCGCGCCTCGCATTTCGCGACCTCCGCCTTCAGCGGCGCGGCCTGGGCGCGGGGCAGGGCCTTCGCCGGCTTCGGCTTCTCCTCGCGCGCCCGCACCGGCGCGCTCGCGCCGCCGCCGCGCTCGCCGAGCAGCATCCGCCGGTAGGCCTCCATGTCGTCCTCGAAGGGCGTGACCTCGCCGCCCTTGACCAGCCACAGCCGGTCGGCGACCAGCTCGACCAGATGCGGGTCGTGGCTGACGAGGATCACCGCGCCGTCATAGGCGGTCAGCGCCTCGACCAGCGCCTCGCGGCTCTCGATGTCGAGGTGGTTGGTCGGCTCGTC
>CAYTMB010000486.1:0-2356 GCA_964438465.1 uncultured Rhodovulum sp.
CACCACGTCCGAGCCCGCGCCCGCCTCCGACATCGCCAGCGCCCCGACATGTTCACCGCTCACCAGCGGCGGCAGGTACTTCGTCTTCTGCGCCGGCGTGCCGTTCAGGCGGATCTGGTTGACGCAGAGGTTGGAATGGGCGCCGTAGCTCAGCGCCACGCTGGCGGAGGCCCGGGCGATCTCCTCCACCGTGACGACATGCGCGAGATAGCCCATCCCGGCGCCGCCATACTCCTCCGGCACGGTGATCCCGAGCAGGCCAAGCTCGCCCATCTCGCGCCACAGCGCGCCCGGAAACGAGTTGCTCCGGTCGATCTCGGCCGCCATCGGCGCCAGCCGCTCCTGCGCCCAAGCCTGCACCAGATCGCGCAGCGCGTCGATGTCCTCGCCGAGCGCGAAGTTCAGGCTTGCGGTGAACATGCCAAGGCCTCCCGGGATGTTGTTTTCACCATAGGGTCAAGTCTTCGGCAAGGCCATCGCCCGCTGCGACGCGGCGATTGTCTCGGCCAGCGCCGCGCGCACGATCTCCAGCGCCCGGCTCGGCGGCTTGTCGCGACGGATCAGCGTGACCACCCGCCGCGGGATCGGCGGATCGAGCGGCCAGATCGCCACCGCGCCGGGCGGCCCCGCCCCGCGCACCGCTTCGCGCGGCAGGATCGACGCCCCGACGCCGGCCGCTCGCTAGCCGCCGCCGCAACGCCCGCGATCCTCCTCCGCGCCGCCTTCGCCCGCAACGCGAAGCGCGCCGCCCTGCCCGACCTGCGGGATCGCCCGGCCTGGATGCTGCGCGACATCGGCCTGATCCACGGCGAGATCGCCGCCGCCGTCGCCGGCCGCGCGCGCTGACCGGCCGGGTGCGACCGCGGTTTCATTCAGGTTAGCTTACCTGGAGAGCAGTCGGCGCGCGCCAATGGCGCGCGCAAGCAAAAAGCAGTGCGCGCACCGCGCGCGCAAGATGGCGGCAAAGGCCGCCTCCGACCTCCACGCCCCGCGGCGCCCCGCAAGCCCGGCGCCTCCCGCCCGGGCTTCCCCCCCGCGGCGCGCCCCTCTATAAGCCGCGGCGACATCCCCAGCCCGAGGACGCCGCCATGCGCGAGGCCGAGTTCCGCCGCGAGACCGCCGAAACCGCGATCCGGGTGCGCATAGCCCTCGACGGCGCCGGCAAGCACGCCAACCGCACCGGCGTCGGCTTCTTCGACCACATGCTCGACCAGCTCGCCCGCCACGCGCTGATCGACCTCGAGATCGAGGCGACCGGCGACCTGCATATCGACGACCACCACACCGTCGAGGACGTCGGCATCGCGCTCGGCCGGGCGCTGGCGCAGGCCCTCGGCGACAAGCGCGGGATCCGGCGCTACGGCTCGTGCCATCTCGCGATGGACGATGCGCTGGTGCGCGCGGCGCTCGACCTCAGCGGCCGGGCCTATCTGGTGTGGAACGTCGACTTTCCGACCGCGAAGATCGGGAGCTTCGACACCGAGCTGGTGCGCGAGTTCTTCACCGCCTTCGCGATGAACGGCGGGATCACCCTCAACGTCGCCCGCCTCGACGGCGTGAACAGCCACCACATCGCCGAGGCCGCGTTCAAGGCCGTCGCCCAAGCGCTGCGCGCCGCGGTCGAGCCGGACCCGCGCATGGCGGGCGCGGTGCCCTCGACCAAGGGCACGCTCAGCGCATGACCACGGTCATCGTCGATTACGAGAGCGGCAACCTGCATTCGGCGGAGAAGAGCTTCCAGCGCATGGCGCGCGAGACCGGCGCCGGGGCGGTCACGGTCAGCGGCGACCCCGAGGTCGTCGCGCGGGCCGGGCGCATCGTGCTGCCCGGGGTCGGCGCCTTCGCCGACTGCCGCGCCGGCCTCGCCGCGCGCGCCGGCCTGTTCGAGGCGATCGAGCGGCGGGTGATCGCCGAGGGCGCGCCGTTCCTCGGCATCTGCGTCGGGATGCAGATGATGGCCAGCATGGGGCGCGAATACGCCGACACCCCCGGCTTCGACTGGATTCCCGGCGAGGTGATCCCGATCGCGCCCTCCGGTCCGGCGCTGAAAATTCCGCACATGGGCTGGAACGCGCTGGAGATCCTGCGCCCGCATCCGGTGCTCGAGGGGATCGCCAGCGGCGACCACGCCTATTTCGTGCACTCGTTCCACCTCGCCGCGACCGACCCCGCAAGCGTCGTCGCGCGCACCGACCACGGCGGCGCAGTCACCGCGATCGTCGCGCGCGACAACCTGATCGGAACCCAGTTCCACCCGGAAAAGAGCCAGGCGACCGGGCTGCGCTTCATCGCCAACTTCCTGAACTGGCGGCCCTGAGACCGGCGGAATCGCACGCCCTGCGCACGCGTGCGACTC
>CAYTMB010000487.1:0-2354 GCA_964438465.1 uncultured Rhodovulum sp.
CAGCACCGCCATCCGCGCCGGCGTCGACAGCTCGACCAGCGGCATCGCGGTCGCGAGCAGGTAGTAGACCAGGATGTGGAACGAGAACACATGCAGCGAATGCTGCCCCAGCACCACCAGGAAGCGCCGGGTGAACAGCCAGTCCACCCCCGCCGCCGCCCGCCGCACCCAGGCGAGCCGGTCCTGCGCGCCGACCTGCAGCAGCCAGACCACGGCGAAAAGGTCGATGGCGAAGGCCAGCGGATAGACGAACCCCAGGATCGCCCGGTCGGTGCGGATCAGGATGCGCGTCGAATAGTCGGCGCCGAGCAGGCGCAGCTGCACGACGAGGTCATAGAGCCCCAGCACCGCGATCGCGGCGAGCGCCATGAAGAACGTGATGCGCCACTGGTCCTGGCGCAGGAATCCGAGATCGAGCCGGCCCTGCGCCATGCGAAAGCCGACGAAGAGCCCGGTGAAGAACAGCGCCTGCCAGCCGAACAGGTTGAAATAGAGCCCGAAGCGCACCGGCGCGCCCTGGTCCTGCAGCGCGAGCTGGATCTGGTGCATCAACATGCCGAAGAGGTTGCCCTGCGCCGCGAGCCAGGCGAGCAGGATCGCCGCGAAGAACGGCGCGACCTGCCCGCGCGCCAGCAGGGCGAAGGCGAACGGCGTCGCCAGCATGAAGAAGATGTACATCGGCAGGATGCCCATGTTCGCGGACGACGACAGCAGCAGCAGGCTCGACAGCGTGAAGGTCACGGGCGCCTCCCGGAACGGCGCGAGGTCGGGCGCGGCCAGCGGCCCGAGCGCCAGCGCCGCCCCGAGCAGGATCAGCACCAGCGCGACCTGATGCGAATAGATCGTGCGCACCCGCGCCAGGATCGGCGCGAAGATCGCGGCGATCGACGGCGTCCGCAGGAACTGCCTGCCATAGACCAGCCCGACCACCAGCCCCGAGATGAACACGAAGCCCTGAGCGTCCTCGACCCAGCCGAAATACTGGTGGTGCACCTTGCCGAGCCAGGTCCGGGTCAGCCCGTCGTAATGCGCGACGGCCATGAACAACAGAAAGAACCCGCGAAACCCGTCGAGAATCACCAGACGCTTCATCAACAACCTCACGCCAAAGCCGATCGCGCAACACCGCGCCCGATCGGAAACGCCCGCGCGCCGGCCGGGTTGCGCGCCGGACCGGGCCCGGCGGAAACCCGCGCAGGCCGGCCCGCCGCGGCCCTCGGCTCAGCGCCCGAGGATCTTCTTCACATACTGCTGGGTCTCGTTGTAGGGCGGCACGCCCTTGTATCGCTCCACCGCGCCCGGCCCGGCGTTGTAGGCGGCCAGCGCCAGGCGCCAGTCGCCGAACTTGCGGTACTGCATGCTCAGGTACCGCGCGCCGCCGTCGAGGTTCTCCTTGGGATCGTGCGGATTGACCTTCAGCTGCCGCGCGGTGTCGGGCATCAGCTGCGCCAGCCCGATCGCGCCCTTGGTCGACTTCGCCGCCGGACGGAAGTTCGACTCCTGCCGCACCAGCCGCAGGAACAGATCCTCGGGCACCTTGTGCTTGCGCGCCGCCGCCCGCGCCATCTCCTGATACTGCCCGCCCGAGCCGTAGTAGCGCGGGATCGCCCATTCCTCGGTCTCGACGATCCGCGACGGCCGCCGCGGCTGGCCGAGCAGCGATCCCGGCACCGGCGGGCGGATCAGCGAGCGGTATTCGTTCGACAGATTCGAACTGCTGCCCATCAGCCGGCTCAGCTCGACCTGGGCCATGGCCGGCGTCCCGAGCACGAAACTGCACCCGAGCGCGATCAGAATGCGTCTCATTGTCCCTCTTCTCGACAGCCGGCGCCTGCCTCTGCGCCGCCCGGGCTTTGCCGGGTTTGCGCGGGACTATGGCAAAAAACCAACCGCCTGTCAGCTTTGATCTGTTCTTCACCGGTCGTTAACTTTAGAAGGGCGAAGTTTCGCCGCGGCCGGTCCCGAACGGTCCGGCGGCGGCCAAAAACCCCAGAGGAGGCGCGCATGGCGGGCAGCGTGAACAAGGTCATCCTGGTCGGCAACCTCGGGCGCGATCCCGAAGTGCGCAGCTTCCAGAACGGCGGCAAGGTGGTGAACCTGCGCATCGCCACCTCGGAGACCTGGCGCGACAAGCAGTCGGGCGAGCGCAAGGAGCGCACCGAGTGGCATTCGGTCGCGATCTTCAACGAGAACCTCGGCCGCATCGCCGAGCAGTATCTGCGCAAGGGCTCGAAGGTGTATATCGAGGGCCAGCTCGAGACCCGGAAATGGCAGGACCAGTCCGGCGCCGACCGCTACTCCACCGAGGTCGTGCTGCGCCAGTTCCGCGGCGAGCTGACCCTGCTCGACGGCCG
>CAYTMB010000488.1:0-2353 GCA_964438465.1 uncultured Rhodovulum sp.
GGCGTTTTCCTGTGACCGCGCAGGCGGCAACGCAGCTTGCCATCTCGGGAGCAGGCGTTTAAATCCCGCCCCGGGCGCCGTATCGCCCCGCAAGGCGATATGATCACGATGATCTGGCTGCGCGCCGGCCTCCAGCGGGGCGAAGTTGCGGCAATGCAGCGGCGCATTGGCGGCTTGCGCTCCGGTGGGCTTGTTTCGGGGGTTCGTCGGGCATGATCCGCGTGGCGACAGGCGACGCCCGCCGCCGTCCGGCCGCCTCCGGCGATGCGGCGGCGCCCGCCCGCCGCGCCGCGCCATTTTCCGAGATGCAGCCCGCGCGACTTCTGGCCGAAGCGTCGATCTCCGGTCATTTCGGCGAGCTGCTCCAGGGCCGGCTTGGGCCCGGCGGTCCCCTCGTCCTGGTGACCTTGCCGGCGCCGGACCTGCGGGTGACCGCCCGCCTGCTGGCGGGTCCGTTCGGCGTGCACTGTTGCGGCGCCGGCCGGTGTCTTGGCCGCCGGCAGGCGGCGGCGCTGTTTCGGGCGGTGACGGGCCTGCCTCCCGCCGGACGGCTGCTCCTGCGGTCCGCCGCGCCGGCCGGCGGCGGCGCCGGGTCTTCGACCGCGGCGCTTCTGGCCGCCGCCGCCGTCTACGCCACCGCCCATGAGCGGGCCGCGCCGCCCCCCGACCGGCTGGCGCAGCTCTCCCTCGAGCTTGAGGGGGCGACCGATCCGCTGATGCATTCCCATCCGGACCGACTGCTCTGGGCGCCGCGCGAGGGCCGCACGCTCGCGGTCCTGCCGCCGCTTCCCGGGCTTTCCGTGGTCGGCGGGTTCCTCGGCCCCGGACGCCGCACCGACCCGGCGGATCTCGACTTCCCGGACATCGCCGACCTCGCGACCGCCTGGCCGGCGGCCGCGGCGCGCGGCGACCTGGCGGCGCTGGCGCGGATCGCGACGGAATCGGCGACGCGCACGGTCCGAAGGCGCGGAGGGCCGCCGCTGGAGCCGATGCTGGCGGCCGGGGTGCGGCTCGGCGCGCTCGGCGCGGTGGCGGCGCATACCGGGTCGGCGCGCGGGCTGATCTTTCCTCCCCGGGCCGACACCCGCGCGGCGGTCGCCGAGCTGCGCGCCCTCGGCCTGCGCCAGGTCCGCGACTTCCGCCTCGCGGAGCCGACGCGCGCAGGCTAGGGTCGCGCCGCAAATGGCGAGGGTTCCGGTGCGCGACCACGGCGGCGATCTCGACGCGGCGATCGCCCGCTTCGGCGGGCCTGCGGAGGATTGGCTCGACCTTTCCACCGGCATCAACCGTCTGTCCTATCCGCTGCCGCCGCCGTCGCCGGCGGCGCTGCGCGACCTGCCCACCGCCGCGGCGGTCGCCGCCTGCGCAACCGCGGCGCGCCGGGCCTACGCCGCCGCGGCCGGCGCCGATTGCCTGCCGCTCGCCGGGGCGCAGGCGGCGATCCGGCTGGCGCCGGGACTGCGGCCGGTCGGTCGCGTCGGCGTGCTTGGTCCGACCTACAACGAGCATGCGGCGGCCTTCGCCGCGGCGGGCTGGTCGGTGTCGGAGGTGGTCCGCCTCGCGGACCTGCGCGGTTTCGACGCGGTGGTGGTCGTCAATCCGAACAACCCGGACGGCCGGCGCTGGCGGCCGGAAGCCGTCCTGGCCCTGCGGTCGAGCAACGGGCTCGTGGTGATCGACGAGAGCTTCGCCGACGCGGACCCCGCAGGCTCCGCCTGCTCGCTGCTCGGGCCGCGCGGCGTCATCGTGCTGCGCTCGTTCGGAAAGTTCTTCGGACTGGCCGGCCTGCGCCTCGGCTTCGCGCTCGGTGCGGAGGCGGACATCGCCCGGCTCCGCGACGCCGCGGGCCCCTGGCCGGTGAGCGGCCCCGCCCTCGCCGCCGGCCGGCTGGCGCTGCCCGACGCGGAATGGGCGCGGGCGATGCGCGCGCGGCTGGGCGCCGGCGCCCAGCGGCTGGATCTGCTGGCGGAAGCTTCGGGATGGCGGCCGAACGGCGGGACGGGACTGTTTCGCCTCTACGAGACCGGGGACGCCGGCGCCGCGCAGGCGCATCTGGCGCGCCGGCATGTCTGGTCGCGGGTGTTTCCCTACAATGACGGCTGGCTACGCCTCGGGCTGCCCGGGACCGACGACGAGTGGGACCGGCTGGCGCAGGTCCTGCCGCGGCCGGCCGCCTCGAGCGGGGTCCGCTCGGGCGGCACCAGCGCGACCGCTCCAGAACCTTGATCCGGCGCAACAGCCAATCCGACGATCCCGTCCGGCTGGCTGTCGCGCTAGCTCCGGCGCAACAGATAGGTGTCCATGATCCAGCCGTGCCGGGCCCGGGCGCGGGCGCGGACCTCCGCGATCCGCC
>CAYTMB010000489.1:0-2351 GCA_964438465.1 uncultured Rhodovulum sp.
CCTCGCCCCAGCCGACGATCCCGCAGGCGGTGCTCAGCTTCACGAAGATGAAGTACCGCCCGCCGAAGCCGGGCGGCGGGTTCCCCACCACGATCACGTCCAGATCGGCAAGCCGCATGTTCGGTCTCCGTCGCGCCTTCGCGCACGTTAGCGAGACGGCTGCGCCGGCGCGAGCCTCAGGACGCGGGCGGGGGCTCGTCCTCGACCTTCCGGGGGGCCGGCGGCGCGCGCCCGACCACCGCCGGCGCCGGTCGGCTCCGGGCGTATTGACGCATGTAGGCGAGCGCGAGCCGCTCCGGACCGAGGCGCGCCGCCAACCGCGCCGCCGCGGCGCGCTCGACCGCGCCGATTTCCGCATCGGCGAGATGGGCTTCCGCCAGCATCCGCGCCTCGTCGCGCGCAAGGACCGCCTCGCGACCGGGCGGCCTGACCCAGAGCGCCGTGATCCCGGCCCGACCGATCAGGCTCTCGGCCCGGCGCCGCAGCGGATGCGCCACGACCAGGACCGCGCGGCCCTGCCGCCCGGCGCGGCCGGTCCGGCCCGAGCGATGCGTCAGCGCCGCTTCGCTCGCCGGCAGGTCGGCGTGGATCACCAGCTCCAGCCCCGGCAGATCCAGCCCGCGCGCGGCGAGATCGGTCGCGACGCAGACCCGCGCCCGCCCGTCGCGCATCGCCGCCACCGCCGCGCTGCGCTCGCGCTGCGCCATCGCGCCCGACAGCGTCACCACCTTGAAGCCGCGGGCGCCCAGCCGGCGCGCCAGATGGCCGACGGTCGCGCGCCGGCCGCAGAACACGATCGCGCCCGGCGCCTCGTGCAGCCGCAGGATGTTGACGATGGCGCCCTCGCGGTCGTCCGGGGCGACCGCCATCGCCTCGAAGCGGATGTCGGCCGCGCCGCCGCCCGCCGCCGCGGCGTCGACGCGAACCGCCGCGGTCTGGAACCGCGCCGCCAGCGCCTCGATCCGGGCGGTGACGGTCGCCGAGAACATCAGCGTCTGGCGCCCGGGTCCGGCGGCGTCGAGCAGGAACTCCAGATCGTCGCGAAATCCCATGTCGAGCATGTCGTCGGCTTCGTCCAGCACCACGCAGCCGACCGCGACCATGTCGAGCGCGCCGCGCTCGACATGGTCGCGCAGCCGGCCCGGCGAGCCGACGACGATCTCGCAGCCCGCCGCCAGCCGCGCGCGCTCGGCGCGCATGTCCATGCCGCCGGTGCAGCAGACCACCCGCGCCCCGGCCCCGGCGTAGAGCCAGCCGAGCTCGGCGCGCACCTGCTGGGCCAGCTCGCGCGTCGGCGTCAGCACCACCGCCCTCGGCGCCAGGGCCGGCGCCGCGCGCCCGTCCGGCCCGAGCAGCCGCCCCGCCAGCGCCAGCCCGAAGGCCAGCGTCTTGCCCGAGCCGGTCTCGGCGGACACCAGCATGTCGCGGCCGGGCGGATCGACCGCGAGCACCGCGCGCTGCACCGGGGTCAGGGCCAGGTATCCCTGCGCGGAAAGCGCGCGCGCCAACGCGTCGGGGACGCGGTTACCACCAATCATGTCTGCTCTAGCCCCGGAGTCCGACCCGAACCGCTGGGGCCGGTGGAAATTGTACGGCAGGCGCGGAAAAATCCCTTCGCTCCACCGACGACCCGCCAGCGCCTGACCCCCGAGGTATACCGCCCACAGCTTTCGAACCCGTGAACCGGCCGGGCGGGGCGCCGGCCGGCCCGTCCGCGCGGCGCGCTTGCGGTGCCGGGCGCTTGCCTCTATAGCACCGGCACATTCCAGCAACGGTTCCCCCATGCCCAAGATCAACGGTAACGAAATCCGTCCCGGATTCATCCTCGAGCACGACGGCGGTCTCTGGGCGGCGGTCAAGGTCGCGCATGTGAAGCCGGGCAAGGGCGGCGCCTTCGCCCAGATCGAGATGAAGAACATCCGCGACGGCCGCAAGCTCAACGAACGCTTCCGTTCCGCCGACAAGGTCGAGCGCGTGCGCCTCGACCAGAAGGACCAGCAGTTCCTCTACGAGAACGACGGCATGCTGGTGTTCATGGACGCCGAGACCTTCGAGCAGATCGAGATCCCCGCCGACATCCTTGGCGAGCGCCGGCCGTTCCTGCAGGACGGCACCACGGTGCAGATCGAATATTACGAAGACGAGGCGCTGAACGTCTACCTGCCGGAAAAGGTGACCTGCACCATCGTCGAGACCGAACCCGCGGTCAAAGGCCAGACCGCCGCCAACAGCTTCAAGCCCGCCGTGCTCGACAACGGCCTGCGGGTCATGGTCCCGCCCTTCGTCGGCGAGGGCGAGGCCATCATCGTCTCGACCGAGACCATGGAGTACGTCGAGCGCGCCTGACGCGC
>CAYTMB010000490.1:0-2338 GCA_964438465.1 uncultured Rhodovulum sp.
CGGTCAGGATCAGGCAGAGCGTGATCCCCCAGCGCAGCTCGTACCAGACCGAGAAGAGGGTGATCTCGCGGCCGAGCCGCTTGCCCTGCACGAAGCGGCGGAAGAGGAAGTCCGGCAGGATGGTGAAGGCGGAGCAGAGCATGAGCTCGAGCATGTCAGACCTCCGTCGCGGGCGCCGGCAGGGCCTGCGGCGCCGGTTCGTCGGGCGCGGCTGCCTGCGGGCCGTCGTCGGAGAGCAGGTCGTTCCAGCGCGGGTCGCCGGCCGCGCTCCTGTCACGTCCCGAGAGCTTTTCCAGCGACATCGCGATCGAGTTGATCGGGGTGGAGAAATCCGGCAGCTCGATGAGCGCGAGCAGCAGCGCCGCGATCCAGAAGACGTGGTTGTGGGTGAAGAGCGCGAGCAGCGCGAGGACGGCGACGAACTGCATCTGCACCTTGTTGGTGCGGTGCGCCATGTGCTCGGGAAGCGCGTGGAGCTTCAGATAGAGGATGCCCACCGAGACGATCGAGACGAGCATGAAGACGAGCATCACCGTCATCAGCCAGTCGGACTCGCCGGGGCCGGTGATGAAGGACGGCAAGTGGTGCGGCGCCGCCGGGTTGATTGCGGGTTGGTCCATCATGCACCTCTGGATGCGGCCGAGGGGGAGGTCAAGGCCGGTCCGGATCCGGGGAGGGCGCCTCGGGCGGGGCGCCGCCGAGCCGGGTCCAGGCCACGACCAGCTCGTAGAAGACGGAGAGCACGACCGGGCCGAGGAAGAGACCGACCAGGCCGTGGGTCAGGGTGCCACCGATCACCCCGGTCAGGATGACGAGCATCGGCGTCGTCAGGCCGCGCGCCATCAGGATCGGCTTCAGGATGTTGTCGACGAGGCCGACGGGGACGAGCAGCAGGGTGAGGATCACGGCGAAGGTCGTCGGGTAGGTCATCCAGATCCAGACGAGCACCGGCAGGATGACGGGCGCCGCGCCGATCTGGACGATGCAGAGGATGAGGACGCCGAAGGCGATCAGGCCGGCGCCGGGGATGCCGGCGACGTAGAGGATGATCCCGGCGAGGAGCGCCTGCAGCAGCGCCACGCCGATCACGCCGCGCGAGACGTTGCGGATGGTCGCGCCGGCGAGGTCGACGAATTGCGCGCCGCGCGGAGCGATGATCCGTGTGGCGAAGGCGCGCGCGCCGGCGGCGAGCCGCGGGCCGGGGCGGAAGAGGAAGCCGGCGATGATCACGGAGGCGACGAACTTCAGCATGTCGAGCCCGAGGTCGGCGACCTTGCCGAGCACGGTTCCGCCGATGGGGAGCACCGAGGCGCCGTAGCGCTGCACCGCACCGTCGAGATTGGTGGCGGCCAGGGTCCAGGCTTCGTTCAGCTCCTCGCCGAGGACGGGCAGGTCGGCGACCCCGGCCGGGGGCGGCGGCACCTTCAGGGTGCCGGCCTGCAGGCCGGTCGCGAGGAAGTGGACGGACTCGGCGAGGCTCGCGGCGAGGACGCTCACCGGGCCGAGGATCGTGGCGAGCGCCACGCAGGTCAGGAGCGTGGCGGCGAGGCCGGTCCGCCCGCCGAGGCTGCGCGCCAGCCAGGCGTAGGCCGGGTAGAGCGCCACCGCGAGCAGGATGGCCCAGATGACGATCGGCACGAACGGCCGCACGAGCTCGAGCGACCACCAGGCGAAGAGCCCCAGGAAGGCGAGGCGGACGACGAAGTCCGTCGCGCTCGCTTCGAGTTGCTCTTTCCCGGGGAGAGGAGCGCGCATCTACGACGCCGGCCCGTCCGGCGGGGGCGCATGCACCGGAAGGCCGGCCTTCTCGAGGCCGGCGACGATCAGCGGCACGAGCGCCGGCGCCACGTGACGGCTCGCGAGGTCGGCGACGACGTGTCTCCCATAGTCGGGATCGAGCTCCCGGATGGCCGCGACGGCGTCCGACGCCTCGTCATCGAGGCCAAGATCGGCGGCGGCGGCGGCGACGGCGACGTGGCCGTAGAGGACTTGGGGGGCGTCGACCCGGCGCGCCTCGGCCAGCGCCTCCTCGAAGCGGCCGTGGGCATAGTGGTAGAGGAACAGGCCGATGCGGTAGCTGCCGGGCTGGGCCGGATTGGTGGTGTAGGACTCCTCGAGCAGCGGCACCGCGTCGTCCCACCGGGCGAGCATCGCGTAGCGCTGGCCCAGGTCGGCGAGGATCGTCGTGTCGTTGGGGTTCAGCGCGCGGCCGGCCTCCAGCGCGTCGAGGGCGGCGGCGGCGTCGCCGGAGAACCAGCGCGCGATGCCGAGGGCGTAGCGCGCCCAGCTGGAGCTCGGCGCGAGATCGACCGCGCGGAGCGCGAGCGCGAGGGCCCGG
>CAYTMB010000491.1:0-2336 GCA_964438465.1 uncultured Rhodovulum sp.
TCTCGTCCACAACGCGCTGGCGCTGGTCGTGGTGGTGGCGACGGTGATCCACGCCCTGCAGATCGAGGGCGCGATGGAGATCGTCTCCAAATGGCTGCTCTGCCTGGCCGCGCTGACGGCGACCGCGGTGACGCTCATCGACCTTCGGGTGATCAGGCCGCTGGCGCGGTGGCGCAGGGCCACGGCGAGACCGACCTCCGAATGATCCCCGGCGCGGCCGTCCCCGGACGCCGGGCGACATCGCCCGCCTTGCTCGCGGACCGCCGGTTCTCGTGGACGCCCTCCTGCCGGGCATAGGTTTCCGCGAGGTTAACGCGCGCGACAATTGTATTTTTAATCAATGGGATACCCACTTGGGCACGCGTGCCCACGGGCGCGCCGGAGACCGCGTCACTGCCCGTAGCGCGCCGCCGTCAGCCCGTCGAACGAGATCTCCGGGGTCCGGCCGAGCACCGCGTCGGCCACCGCCCGGCCGGAGCCCGCCGACATCGTCCAGCCCAGCGTGCCGTGCCCGGTGTTGAGGAACAGGTTGGGGTAGCGCGTCGGCCCGATCACCGGCGTCCCGTCCGGCGTCATCGGCCGCAGCCCGGTCCAGCCCTCGGCCCGGCCGAGGTCGCCGCCCCTGGGGAACAGGTCGTTCACCACATGGCGCACGGTGTCGGTGGCGGTCTTGCCGAGCTTGGCGTTGTAGCCGATGATCTCGGCCTGCCCCGCCACCCGGATCCGCGTCCCCAGCCGGGTGATCGCCACCTTGTGGGTCTCGTCCATCACCGTCGAGACCGGGGCGCCGTCCGGGTCGGCCACCGGCAGCGTGATCGAATAGCCCTTGATCGGATAGATCGGCAGCCGGATGCCGACCGGCTTCAGCAGGATCGGCGCATAGGGTCCCAGCGCCACGACATAGGCGTCGGCGGTCTCGCGGCCGTGGTCGGTCTCGACCCCCGCGATGCGGTCGCCCTCGCGCTCGATCGACTTGATCGTGACGCCATACTGGAAGGTGGCTCCCAGCGCCTCGGTCCGCGCCGCCAGCGCCAGCGTGAACATCCGGCAGTCGCCGGTGCGGTCGGCGAGCAGCCGCAGCCCGCCGACGAACTTGTCCGCGACATGGCGCAGCCCCGGCTCGACCGCGATGCAGGCGTCGCGGTCGAGCACCGCGAAGGGCGAATCGAATTCGGCCAGCACCTCCTGGTCCGACTTCGACGCCTCGCGCTGCTTCTCGCTGCGAAACAGCTGCAGCGTGCCCGCCTCGCGCTGGTCGAACTCCAGCGGCGCCTCGGCCAGCAGCTCGGGCAGCGCGTCGCGGCTGTAGTTCGAGATCCGCACCATCCGGCCCTTGTTGATCCGGTACGAGGCGGCGTTGCAGTTGGCCAGCATCCGCGCGCCCCAGGCCCACATCGCCGGGTCGACCATCGGCCGGATCAACAGCGGGCGGTGCCGCATGAACAGCCATTTCACCGCCTTCATCGGGATGCCCGGCGCCGCCCAGGGCGAGGTCATGCCGTAGCTGAGCTCGCCGGCGTTGGCGAAGCTGGTCTCCAGCCCCGGGCCGGGCTGGCGGTCGAGCACCCGCACCTCGGCCCCGGCGCGCGCGAGATACCAGGCGGTCGTCACCCCGATGACGCCCGCTCCCAGAACGATGACCTTCATGAACCGCAACTCCCGCACCCCGGCCAGGCCGGCGGCCCAGCGTCCCATGTCCCGCAGCGCGCCACAAGCAGCGCGCGCCCCCGGTCGGACCCGAGCAATATCCAGACTTTTGCCCTTCCGCAGGGCTATTGCTCAATTTTGCTTGACATCGGGATTCAAAGTTCCGAATGTCTGCCCAACAAAACAATAAATGTCCGGTCCGGGCAGCAAAGGAGGAAGAATGAGACACTTCGCGATTCTCTTGGGCGCGGCGTCGACGCTCGCGCTGGCGGCCGGCGCCAATGCGCAGGAGATCACCGTCGCCACCGTCAACAACGGCGACATGATCCGGATGCAGGGCCTGATGGCCGAATTCGACGCGGCGCATCCCGACATCAAGGTGAACTGGGTCACGCTCGAGGAGAACATCCTGCGCGAGCGCGTCACGACGGACATCGCCACCCAGGGCGGCCAGTACGACGTGATGACCATCGGCAACTACGAAGTGCCGATCTGGGCCAAGCAGGGCTGGCTGACCGAACTCGCCAATCTCGGCGCCGACTACGACGTCGACGACCTGCTGCCGGCGATCCGCGGCGGCCTCTCGGTCGACGACAAGCTCTACGCCGCGCCGTTCTACGGCGAGAGCGCGATGATCATGTACCGCACCGACCTGTTCGAGAAGGCCGGACTGACCATGCCGGAGAACC